>NZ_JBFWJQ010000058.1:0-14659 GCF_050253115.1 Syntrophotalea sp. | reverse complement strand
ACATCGAAGGCAAGATCCAGACCCGCTCTTACGAAGACCGCGACGGCAACAAGCGCTATATCACCGAAATCGTCGCCGATCAGATGCAGATGCTCGGCCGCGCCGGGGACGACAACAGTGGTGGTGGTGGTGGCGGCGGATACCAGCGCCGCGAGCCGCGTCAGGAACGCAGTGGTGGCGGCAGCAACAACCAGCCCCGGCAGACTGAATATGAAGAGCCGCCCTTCAACCCGGATGACGACATTCCCTTCTAATTCCCGGTTTTTTCAAAAGTGTAAACAAAGGCTGCAAGATTAAAATCTTGCAGCCTTTGTTCTTAACAAAAAATGCTCATACCACAGCCCTCAAAATAAGGATACAAATAACCCAAGTCACTTTAAAGTGCACCAGCTACTGCCGACTAAAAATCCTTCGGGTGAATAAAACAAAGATCGAGGCCGGAGCCGAACCGCAGACGTAAAAATCTGCTTTACCAGGATTTGAATTTTCGTTCCGCCAGGTTGTCCGGTCAGGGAAGCGGAGCTTTCTGCACAAGCTGACGCAGCTTTCGATGGCGGCGCCAGGGGCGCAGAAGGGGTTTCGGCAGCAGCGGTTCGAGCACCGGGGCATAGGCCTGCAGCAGGCGACGATTCTTATTGCCCGTGGCTGCCTCCTGCAGCAGCAAGCGGGCCAGGTCGGTACCGCCAAGATAACGGTACTGTCCCAGGTCCTCGCCAGCCCGGGCGACAAGCCGTGCCGCGTTGAGTTTACGGCGCAGCTCGGCGTCCCGGTGCCTGTCGCGGCCGAAAAAATGATTGCCGCCGTGGGTCCGATAGCCCAGACAGGGCTCGTTGAGGCAGAATTTGCGGCCATGGTAGAGGGATGCCAGCAGGATCAGGCATTCATCGGCACAGATCCGCCAGTCCTCCTCGAAGGGGATGGGAAAGAACCGCTTCGCCAGGGAGCGGCGCAGGGACAGAGCGGAGGTTGGCGCTCCGATCCACGTGCGCCGATGATAGGTGAGCAGCCCGGTATAACCAAGGTCCGTCAGCGACGCGGGATAATCCAGCAACACCGGCTCATTGACGCTGCCGAAACATTCGTAGGCGCAGAACAGGAAGTCGCACGTGGTGTGCTCTCGATAAACGGCCAGGGCTTTTTCCAGGTAATCCGGATGGTAGCGATCGTCCGCATCGAGAAAAAACAGCACCTCGCCACGGGCCCGGGCAAAACCGGCGTTGAAAGCGGACAGCTGACCGCCGTTGGCCTTGAGGCAGGAGACGACCCGCGCATCGCGGCGCACGAGCTCCCCGATCAGATCCCGGGAATGATCCGTGGAGCCGTCATCGACGAGAATGATCTCGAAATCCCCGTGACTCTGTCGCAACACCGAAGCGACAGCGTCCTCCAGATAGTCCGCGTAATTGTAATTGTTGATCAGCACCGAGACAAACATATCCCCCTCCAGCAACAAAGCACCGCACAGTCCGTCGGACTATTGGACTTTTCTCAAGGGCAGGCCACAAAAGATGCCGCTTCAAAGCCGTCACCAGCGACCTGCAAAACCTCCCTGAAATACCCGATGGTCTCCTGCAGGCCTGTTTCAAGGGACACGCGCGGCTGCCAGTCCAGTGCCCGGCGGGCCCGTTCGATACAGGGCCTGCGGCGCCCGGGGTCAGCGGCTGCCGGCGGCAGAAAATGGATTGGGGCGTCGCTGCCGGTCAGGTGCAATACCAGCCTGGCCAGGTCGATCACCTTCATTTCCCGGGGGTTGCCAAGGTTGAATACCGGCAGATGCACCGCCGGCAGCGCCATGAGACGCAACAGGGCTTCCACCGTGTCGCTGACAAAACAGAAGGAGCGGGTCTGGGAACCATCGCCGTAGACAGTCAGGGGGCGGCCGCTCAGAGCGCTGACGATGAAATTGGACACCACCCGGCCGTCGTCCCGATGCATGAAGGGACCGTAGGTGTTGAACAGACGGGCAATCCGGACCGAGCAACCCCGTTTGTGGTATTCATAACACAGGGTTTCGGCCAGGCGCTTGCCTTCATCGTAACAGGCCCGCTCGGTCAAGGTTCCCACGTTGCCATGGTACTGTTCCGGTTGCGGATGAACCTCGGGATCGCCGTACACTTCCGAAGTGGACGCATGCACCAGTTGCGCGCCCTGGCGCAGCGCCGCCGACAGCAGGTTGCGCACGCCAAGGGTGCAGGCTTCGATGGTTTCCAGCGCCAGACGCTGATAGTGCGGAGGCGAAGCCGGACAGGCCAGATTGAAGGCGGCGTCAAACGCGACATCCAGCGGTTCGCTAATATCCGCCTCCACAAAGTGAAATTGCGGAAAACCCAGCACATCCTCAAGGTTGGACAGAAACCCTGTCGACAGATTGTCGACACAGACAACCTCGTGACCCTGCACGAGAAGCCTGCGAACCAGATGTGAACCGATAAACCCGGCACCGCCCGCCACCAATATCCGCGCCATCTCCCCTCCCTTTCTAATTTTCATCCGGGAACGGCCCTTTTCCGCCGTGGCGGCGTCAATCCGCAGGCTTGCTTGTGCGGCGTACCGATGTACACCTCCGCGCAACCCCTTGATTTCCTTGCCACAACGAAAAATGACTCGTTCCCCATATGAAAACCACGCTGTATCCATCCGGAGCTTCCGGATGGATACTTTCCAATATCATCCGCACATGGTTCCGGATCGGTTCATGATATAGACCCCGAACAGCCTGACAATTTGACTGTTATCGGTAAAATGAATGCGAAAAAGCCACCTTCTGAGCTGTTTCATCAGCTTTTTTGTAACAAAGGTCCTCCAAAGCAAAAAAACCGGAAACTGCCAGAAAAACCTGTAAAAGTCCGTAGTCCGAAGATATCGATAATAATCGAGCCAGAATTTATGCAGGTGGGTGTTTGGTTTTTTAAACCACAATGTCGATCGATCGGCATAATGTATCAGTCTCGGATTATTGGCACAATCATCAAAAAACTCATTGGCGTAAAACCTGTGCTGACAAAACCTCCCCCCATTTCGATAAACGATCTCCATGACATTCCAGGAAGGTTCAAGAAATTTCACTTTTTGAAAAAAAAGCATATTCAACAAATCCTGATCCTGAAAAGTCAAATGTTCTTCATATTTATTGATCAAGGCTCTTATTTTTTCAAAAACGGATTCTTTCCTTATTTTCCGAAGATTCAACAGCAGAACTCCGGAATTGAAATATTGGCAGTCGTCGGGCAGATCGAGTAAACCCTTTCGGGCATCCATCATGATATTTGGATCTTCCACAACAGCCGCATAATATCCAGTAACATTGATATTGAACAATTCACCTAAACAACATCTCGCAACGACATCACAATCAAGATATATGGCTTTGTCAATATTCGGTCTTAATTCATGGATAATGCAACGGTAGTAGCTTGCAACAGTGAATCGTTCCGAGATGGGAAAATCCTTGAAAAAATCGTTATCGACAACAATAAATTCGATTTCCGAATGAGGAAATTTTTTCACATGTTTTGTGATAACGGCCTTATTGCTCTCAGAAATCCCCCCGTCAAGGACATGAAATCGTACAGGCCATTGGGCATGACGCAACACCGAGGCCATCGATACACAAAGATGCTGGGCATACCCGTCATCGCTGGCGTAGAAAACATCCATGCATTCCACGAGTGACTCCTGGTTTAAACAAAAAGCGGATCTCTCTATCAAAAACAAAACTTCATGAAGCTAGCGCTCCCCGCCGGCATCGTCAAGATTTCTAATCTCGCGACCAATCGTCCTGCCGCGCGCTGAAAACCGCCCAATGGCACTCATCCCCCCATTGAAAAAACCGGTACGAGATCTGCAGTGACAGAGATGATCCATCGGCCGATGCGCATGCAAAGCGCTGCCAAGAGGCCAGGACAACTTCATTTCCGCAGACCTCGCAAAACGGCATTCATGTCAGGTTCCGGCAGGCTTGCAGGATCGCGCGGGGAGGCCTTGAGAGGACACTATGCCATACAAACGTTTTGTTGTTGAACTGGGGTACGGAGCGGACCTGCACGGCGCCGATCCGACCAAGGCGGCCAAAAGAGCGGTTAAAGACGCGATTTCCCGCAGTTGCCTGTGCGGCCTGTTCGATATCGTCGGCATCAAAGACCCCGACGAGATGCATATCGCGGTGAAAATCGGATGTCCGAAGGCCAACGAGGTCGTCGCGGAAGAAGTTTTGGCCGAGATCCCCTTCGGATCCAGGGAATTTGAAGCGGTCGAAGGGGGCCTTTCGACCCGCGGCATCGAAGTGCCGGCCCTGGGTTGCGGAGACAATATCCTGGTGGCGGTCGCGTCTTTGACGGTTTCGGTGAATATCGATTGAGCCCGTTAGCGACAAGGCTGCGGGAAAAACGGCCTGTCGCCGCCTGGAGCCTCCTTGCGCGGTGGAATCATTCCTGCGACAACTGTTTCGTTGTTTAACAGGACACCTGTAACAACGCCGCCCCACAAATTTTTCCCGGGACTGCAAATCCGGCCCAATCGTGACGCTTCACCGTCAGTGGCGGCCAGGCCTAAGGGTTTCCGCATCGATGCATGAGCGGTGCATATCGACGGATCGCTTTCTCTGGCACGTCAGGACAGGGGAAGGGAGAGTCGTGCCCGGGTACCCCGACCGACCGCGCTTTCAACGGCGACCTGTCCGCCGTGGGCATGGATGATCGACTGCACCAGGCTCAGCCCGAGGCCGTTGCCGGGTGTTGAACGGCTCTGGTCACCCCGGAAAAAGCGGTCGTAGATGCGGGACAGGTCTTCCGCGGGAATGCCCGGTCCGTTATCGTCAATCTCCACGACAACGCTATGCTTCTCGACAGAGGCGCTGACCTCGACCACGCCATCCGGCTGGGTAAATTTGATGGCGTTGTCGAGCAGATTGGCGAGCGCCCGCTGAAGACATCTCCGATCGCCATGCACAATCAGGGAAGCCTCGGCGATCCGGGTTTTCAGAACGATGCCCTTATCCTGCGCAACCGGGGAATACAGTTCCGCCACGTCCTGCACCATTTCCCGGATATCCACCGGCAGGTGAGCCAGGGGCCGCAATCCCGCATCCGTCTCGGCGATTTCCAGCATGATGTTGATCATGCCGACCAGGCGGTCGCACTCTTCCACAACCGCCCCCGCCATGTCGCGATACTCCTCCAGGCTCTGATTGCCGGTCAGGGTGGTTTCCGCCAGGCCGCGCATGCGGGTCACCGGACTGCGCAGATCGTGGGCCACATTGTTGGTGACGTTCTGCAGTTCGCTGATCAGGGACTGTATGCGGTCCTGCATGCGGTTGAAGCTGTACGTCAGGTTACGAATTTCCTCGCTGCCGCCCTGCAAAACGATGCGTTGCGACAGGTCCCCGCGACTCATCTGGTCGGCGCCGCGCCGGACCCGCTGAATGCCGCTGAGGGAACTCTTCGCCGCATAAAAGCCGACCAGAATGCCTGCCAGCAGCATAACCGCAAAAGACAGGTAAAATACGCGGCGGAAGTCGCTCAGAAGCTGCTCGTCATCGCTGAGAATCTTGCCGAACTGCATGAGGTGGCCGTCCCCGAGTTCCTGAAAAAAAATCCGCACCCGATCCGGATTTCCCGGGAGGTAGATGGTCTTGAAGCGCTCCCGGCGGGCCGCTTCCAGCTGCCGGGTATGTTGTGGCAGGCCCTGCCAGCGGCGGAGGTCCGAAGAGGCGACGACCTTGAATTCCGGCGAATAGACACGGATAAAAACATTCTCGTCGCCCTCGCCCTGCGTTTCGAGATATATTTCCCGCGCGAGGCCCTCCAGTCCGTTCTCCCGGTATATATCCACGCATTCACTGCCGTCGCCGCTGAATTCCGTATCGATGCGGTGCAGCAGATTGGTTTCCAGGTTGTTGTCGATCGTCTCGAAAACCGCCAGCGACAGCACGGCGAAAAGGAGGGTGTAGAAGAACGTCAGACGCGCGGCAAGAGTACGGAACATGCTAGGTTTTATCCTCGAGGAGATAGCCTGCCCCGCGCACGGTATGGATCAGCTTGCGGAACCGCGGCAGATCGACCTTGTCGCGCAGGCGGCAGATGCGGGATTCGACCACATTGCTTTCCGGGTCGAAGTTATAATCCCAGACGTGCTCCATGAGCATGGTTTTGGAAACCACCCGCCCTTCGTTGCGCATCAGGTAGGCCAGCAGCGAAAACTCCCGCTGCTGCAGTTCGATTTCAATACCTCCACGAAAAACCTTGCGCCGCACCAGATCCAGGGTCAGATCGGCGACGCTCAGGGTGGTCGGTTTCTCCTGGGCCTGGCTTCTGCGCAACAGGGCCTGGACGCGGGTCAGCAATTCGGTAAAAGCGAAGGGCTTGACCAGGTAGTCGTCGCCTCCGGTCTGCAGGCCACGGACCCGGTCATCGACGGTTTTCTTGGCACTGAGAACCAGAATCGGCGTATTGATGCGCTGCTGGCGCAGCCGCTCGATCAGCGAAAGGCCATCCAGTTTGGGCAGCATGATATCGACCACGGCGACATCGTAACCACCGTTCTCCGCCATCAGCAGTCCTTCCATGCCGTCCACGGCACTGTCCACCACAAACCCGGCCTGGTTGAAACCTTTCCTGATGAACTGGGCGGTTCGCACATCGTCTTCCACCAGCAGTATCCGCATGGTCCTCCCCCGTGTTTCGGCCTCAATAAAAAGCGACGGGGAGCGGAGAACCGCTCCCCGGGTCCTATTTTAGGGCCTCTTGCCGGGGATTGCAAAGGGGGAATGGCGCAGGCGTGGCGTTCGCCAGAGATCTGTGGCGACATGCGCTCACTTTTTCCGGTTGCCGGTTTGGGCCAGCGCCCTGGAGTCGCTGTTCACCCGGACCTGCTCCAGGGAATGCTCGCCAAGGGCATACTGCTGGTTCCGGTAAGCCAGGCTCGGCCAGAGCGCGGTGGCGAGAGCATCCCTGACCAGTTCCGGATCCGGATGAACGACGGGCAGAAGCGTGCCGGCGCTGTAGGTAAACTGCCGGGATGGTTTGTCGGCCGCATGCACCACCACCTGGTCGCCAAGCATATAGGCATGGGTCGTTCCGTATTGCATGATGGCACGGCCGGGAAAATCCCCGGGAAGCTGCAACAGATCGTGCCCCGGCATGGGGTGCTCCGAATGCAGGCCCATCATTGACAAAAGGGTTGGCGCCAGATCGGCCTGACTGGCGATCTTACGATATACGGCAGGCTCGACGCCCCCGCCCAGAATCAGGCCGGGGATATGGAAGTGCTCTATCGGAATCAGGCTGGGTCCCTTGACGACATCGTCGTGGTCGGCAACCACCAGAAACAGGGTATTGTCCCAGTATTTCGAGGCGCGGGCTTTGCGGAAAAACTCGCCCAGCGCGTAATCGGCATAACGGATCGCATTGGCAACCGTGCCTTTTCCCGCCGTCAGGTTTGCAGCCGGACTTTCCGGAAGATCGTAGGGGGAGTGATTGGAAGAGGTGAAGACCAGGGCGAAGAAAGGATTGTCGCCATGGCGATCGAATTCCTCGTCGGCACGTTTGAACAGATCACCGTCCGAAACCCCCCAGGTGCCCCGGAAATCCGGGGCCGGATAGTCGTTTTCATCGATCACCCGATCAAACCCGTTGGCCAGAAGAAAACCGCGCATGTTGTCGAAATGACTCTCCCCACCGTAGATGAAATCACTTTTGTAACCGGCGGTCTTCAATATGCGGGCGATGGTGAAAAAGTTGTTCTGCGACAGTCCCAGCTTCACCACGCTGCGCGACGGGCTGGGATAAAAGCCGGTGACAACCGCTTCGATACCGCGCACCGAGCGGGTTCCCGTCGCATAAAGCTGCTTGAACCACAATCCTTGCCCGGCCAGCTTATCCAGCTCAGGGGTATAAGACCTGCCACCAAGGGCACCTACGTACTGCGCTCCCAGGCTCTCCTCCAGAATGATGACCAGATTCATCGGCCGCTGCCGCACAGCCAGGGGTTTTTGCCGATGCAGCGTGGGAATTTCGTCAGAGACGAAGGCGTCCGGGGGCAGCAGCATGCCGCGCCGAATGCGCTGTACGACTTCCTGCTGCGGCATTTTCGGGTAGATTCTGGTTTTGCCCGTCTCGTCCTTCAGACGATAGATCGCATAGAGCACCGAATAGGCGGAATTGAGACACAGTTCATTGACCAGGTGATCGCTGGAAAACGCCGCTGTGCTGGGGTTGGCGGGGCGGTGATCGAAACTGTTGCGCCCACCGATCAGCAGCAGGCAAAGAATCAGGGGGAACACCACCAGGCGCTTGCCGAGGCTCCACTGCCGCACCGGCATGACAGACGGCCGGAAGATCCTGCGAACAGCGGCAGTCACCACCGCTGTCAACAGCAGCGCGATCAGTAGCTGAATTCTGAACCCGCCCCAGATGGTCAAGGCCACCTCTTTGGGATGATTGAGGTATTCGACAAACAGGCGGTTGGGGCGAAGATCGTACTGCAGGATAAAGGATGGGGTAGCCGCCTCCATGAACACCATAAAAACGATCCAGAAGGACAGCCATGCCGAGGCCAGTTTCTGCCAGAGTGACCCGCCGTTCAATTGCACCGGAAACAGAAACAGCCCCAAAGCGACCGGCACCAGCAGGTAGCAGAGCAGGATCATGTCCATGCGGATACCGTAACCGAGCACCTTCCAGAGTCCGTCGACGGCCTGTACCCGCGGCCATTGCCAGAGGACCATGCCCAGACGCGTCAAACTGAGCAGCGGTATGGCAACCGCCAGAAATTTCACCAGCGGACGCAGCGGTCCGACCACATCCAAAGCCGCGCAGCAGCAACGAGCGGGCAGTTTGGCTGTCCTGTCAAAGAACCTCGGTTCTGGCATGGCTATTTTCCCTCGAAATAGATGCTGCGGGAGATGCAAGCAACGATTTCCACCGGCCAAATTGTGCTACCCGACGGAATGGACCGTATTCTTTTCAGGAAAATAGCAAACCAAAGTGACCTCAAGATGACGGTAACATTACCATTTGGTCATCTTGGGCCAAAATCCGGGCAAGACGCACAGATGAATCGGGCTACAGAAAAAACCGGGGCGCTTTGGGCGTTCCGCACTGATCGTGGAGACGTTCCCGCAATGCCACGATGCCTGGCGGGTTCAGGGTGCGGGCGCCGGTTTTGCAGGCTTTGACACAGGCACAGCACCAGATGCAGCCCGCGGCATCGGTCGTCACCCTGGCGGCAACTCGGATCGCCCCCACCGGACAAGCCGTCGCACATGCACCACACAGGGTGCATGCAGCGCTGTCGGTCTCCGGCGCCATCTTACCCGCTTTCATCCCTTCGCGGTAAGGGGTTTGGCCATCGATCATCGGCGTATCGAGGGCGCCGCGCGCGATTTTAGCCGCGACCCGTTCGCCGAAGACTGCAGCAAGTTTCAGGTCGTCCCCGTCGGGTCGGCCGGTGGCGATGGGCAGAGTCGAGGTGGAAAAGGAGTGCTCACCGATGAAAGCGGCTGCGGCAATGACCTTGAAACCCTTTGCGGTTGCGACATCGCGCAGTTCGACGAGGGCATCCTCGAAGGCACGGTTGCCGTAAACCGCCACCAACACGGCAGGCACGCCGCACGAAGAAATACCTCGCAGGCGCCGCAGAAAAAGCTCCGGTACCCGGCCGGCGTACACCGGAACGCCGATGATCGCCGCGCCGTCCTTCAGTACGGCTTCAGGCATTGCGTCCGGCAGCGTCAGATCATAAGTCGTCGTCTGCCCCGCGCCCATGCCCCCGGCAATGCCGGTGACTGTTTTACGGGTGGTACCGGTCGGAGAAAAATAAATCAGGTGAAGCTTCGGCATGAACATTCCCTCCTGTTTTCGTTTTGGTTTATGCCATGATGCATTTTCTAAAGGCCGGCTCCCTGCACCCAGCCTCGTCAAAAATCACAGGTTTTCATCAAACATACGGATAAAACCTGGAAGGATCTTGCACCAGGCCGGCACATTATGGGAAGCTGAAACACGCATGCAACCCTACTATATCCTGAAAAAATCCGCAGGAGTACCAGGCATGGCCGGAATCTCGATCCAAGGGCAGGACATGACAAGCGATGTTGCAGGCCGCAAAAACACAACGCCTGTCGCCCGGAGCTGCTGTTGCGCCGGGGTGACCATTCTGGATCCTCCGGAAGAAATAAAGGTGCGCGAGACACGATTACGGGAAGGGCTCTGGCTGAGCACCGTGGATATCAGCCCCGCGGCCGGTATCCGCTTCCGCTACGAAAAGAGGCATGCTTGCATCGACTTCGGCATTGTTCTGGCCGGGGACATGCGCAACAGCTTCCGGGGTGCGTCACCCGCGAAAAGAGAAATATACAACAGCCCCGGCCAGGGAGGCATCGCCTTTTTGCCATATGCCGAGGGCGTTGTCGAAATCCCGGCGCAACGCAGCATGCGGATCCTGCATGTGCATATGGAGCGGCAGGCGCTGAGCGCTCTGCTGGAGGGCGAACAGGATCTGATCCCGGCCGACTTCCGGCGGGTTGTCGAAGGAACGGCGACCGAAGGTTATTTCTGCCAGGGCGAAATGGACCCGGCGGCCCGCATCGTCGCCTGCCAGCTCTCCAACGGCCCTTTGCCCGGCATGCCCGGCCGCCTGTTTCTGGAAGGCAAGGCACTGGAACTCATCTCCCTGCAGCTGGCCTGGCTCGGAACCTGCAAAGGGCGCGCGACCCACCGCACCGCCCTGCGTCCGGCGGACCGTGAGCGCCTTCTCGCCGCCCGGGAAATCCTGCTGCGGGATCCGGCCTGTCCGCCGGCTTTGCCGGAGCTGGCCCGGCAGGTAGGCATGGGAGTGAACAGGCTGGGAGCCGGCTTCCGGGAGTTGTTCGGCACCACGGTATACGGCCAACTCCGGGAACACCAGATGCAGCAGGCCAGGCTGCTGTTCGAGCAGGGTGAACTGAACGTCAGCCAGGTAGCGTGGACCGTGGGCTACACCAACGTCAGTCATTTCAGCGCCGCCTTCAAAAAACGCTTCGGCGTGCTCCCCAAAACCTTCCTCAAATCCGCCCGGGTCAGCATCCCGCTTCCTTGATTCGCCTTTTTTCAGCAATGACGTATCTGCAAAACCTTGCCGGATAGCAGTCCTCTTTTTTCTCCATTCACCTGCTCCGCCTGATCCTTCGGTAATTCCTGGCTCCTTTCAGGTTCCCGCCGCTTTCGCTTGCTGGAAAATCATACCTGCCGTCGATTCCGTTATCGGGGCACAAACCGACGTGTGTCACGGGGCAGAAAAAGTGCCTCTCCGGGCAGAATAGGGCCACTGTGCGGCACTATACTCTGCTGACATCGGATATTTCATCCCGCGGAGCAACCCTTATTTTTCCCATGGCAAAAACAACGGAGCACACCATGAGCGAATCGGAAAACTCCCGCACCGGCACCCCTTCCGCACCCCAACAGCAACCTTGCATACCGCTTGACCCGATGCACAACGGCCATCCTGGAAGCAGGTCTTCGGAACCGTACCTGGACAAAAACGCCATCCTCGAAGCCTTGGCAATCCGACCCGGCCAGATCATCGTGGACGCAGGCTGCGGCAGCGGCTATATGACAAGGCTGTTCGCCCGCGCTCTGGGTGGCGCGGGCCGTGTCTATGCCATCGACCGGACGGCGCCGGAAATATCGGATGACGAGGAAACGCCCGCGAGCGCCGTCATTTATCCGTTAACAGCCGACATTACCACCGTCATTCCCCTGCCGTCCGGGTTTGTCGATCTGATCTACTTATCCAACGTGTTTCATATCTTTTCCGAAGACCAGGTGGGGGGATTCAATCGGCAGGTGCGGCGTCTGCTGAAGCCGGGCGGCCGCCTGGCCATTGTGGATTTGGTTAAGCGACCAACGCCCATCGGCCCTCCCCTGGACATGCGCCGCTCCCCTCAAGAGTTGCAGGAGATGATCGGCCTGCACCCTGCCGGCCTGTTCGAAGTTGGAGCCTGGCACTTCATGCAGCTTTTTCAGAAAGAGGAGTGATGCCATGAGAACCCTGGTTCTATTCGAATCGCTGGGAGGCAACACGGAAAAAGTGGCCCGGGCCATCAGCGAAGCCCTGACGGACAACGGCGCAATACCGCACCTAACGAAAGTGGAAAAAAATCTCGCCATCGATCTGCACAGCTACGACCTGGTTTTTATCGGCTCACCCGTGATCGACTGGCTGCCGGCGCCGGTCATGATGGATTTTGCCCGCAAAATACTGCATGACGCCAGCAACAAAGGCTTGATCCTGCCAGCAGCGCCCGCCCAGCCCGGAAAATTCGCCGTGTGCTTCGGCACTTTTGCCGGCCCCCATATCGGCGAGCACGAGGCCTTGCCGATGACGGCCTGGTTGCGTTCTTTCCTGGAGCATTTGCGCTTCACGGTACTGGATGCCTGGCATGTGGTCGGCACCTTCAACGGCCGGAACCACCTGAACATCCAAGGCCGCCTGGGAGATATTCGCAACCGGCCGCATGCCGGCGACCTGGCCGATATCAAAAACCGGGTGGCGGGCCTGATGGCTTCCTTGCAAGGCTGGCGGGACTGATCGACCCGTTTCTCCGGCCCGGATTCCGGTCGCCCTCTGACGGCTTTCGTCTGATTTCTGGAGCAATGGATATGGATATCCTGAAAAACCTTCTGATCAATTTTGCCATTCGTCATTACCGTCTGGCCACCGCAGGCGTGTTGATGTTGACCCTGGCGGCCGGTGTGTTTTTGCCGCAGGTCACGATCGATACCGACCCCGAAAACATGCTGGCGCACAGCGAACCGGCGCGGATCTTTCACAACCAGACAAAAAAACGCTTTGATCTGAGCGATACCGTGGTGCTGGGTATTATCAACGAGCAACACCCGGACGGTGTGTTCAACCCGGCCACCCTGCGGCGTATTGACGAATTGACCGCTTTCGCCAAAACCCTGCGCTGGCCGGACGCAGACCATCCCGACCGCACCGCCGGAGTCATCGAGGTGGACATGATCGCACCGTCCCTGGTCGATCACATCAGCCAGGACGGACCAGGTACGCTACGCTTCGACTGGCTCATGGCTCATCCGCCGCGCACCCGGCAAGAAGCGCTGGCCGTGCGGGACAGGGCCCTTTCCAATCCGCTGCTGCTCAAACACATGGTGTCCGAGGACGGCAAGGCCATCTGCCTCTATCTGCCCCTGACGGACAAGCTGCTCAGCTACCGGGTCTATACCGAGCTCAACAAAAAAATCGCTCGGATGGGTGGCAACGAGTCCTACCACATCACCGGCCTGCCGGTGGCCGAGGGCGCCTGCAAGGGGAGTTGTATGCCGGCAACGATCGGCTGGAAGGTAAGTACAAAGGGGATGTGTGGGGTGACGCTGTAACAAACAGCATCGAATACGACACGCGCGAGGCCTGGGTCTTTTTGCGTCCGTATGGCGCCGTGGACATCAAGTTGGGCCGGCAGGTGCTGACCTGGGGCACCGGGGAACTGGTGTTTCTCAACGATCTGTTTCCCAAGGATTGGCAGTCCTTTTTTATAGGCCGGGATGCCGAGTATCTCAAGGCACCGTCCGACGCCGTCAAGATCAGCCTGTTTTCCAGTCTGGCGAATGTGGATGTGGTCTACACGCCGCGGTTCGATGCGGATCGTTACATCACCGGGCGCTATGTTTCCCATTGGGATGGCAGCCTCGGCAGCCTCACGGGTCGGAACGCCAACGCATCCACCGACCGGCCCGATCGCTGGTGGCGGGACGACGAACTCGCCCTGCGTATCTACGGCAATATCGGCGGCAGCGAATACGCATTTTACGGTTATCGGGGGTTCTGGAAAAGTCCGGCCGGCCAAACATCGGCCGGTACCAAGCGATTTCCAGCACTGGATGTCTACGGCGCCAGTGTGCGCGGCGCCGTCACCGGCGGCATCGGCAACGCCGAAATCGCCTGGTACCGCTCACGCGAGGACCAGAGCGGCAGAGATCCGGCAGTCAGAAATTCCGAGTTGCGCTATCTGCTCGGCTATGCGCGGGAGATAGGCCGGGATCTTACAGCCAGCCTGCAGTATTACGTCGAGCACATGCTGCATCACGCCCGCTATCGCTCCGGCGTTTCCGACAGCGGGGCTGGGGACCAGTTCCGGCATGTGGTCACGTTGCAATGCACCAAACTGCTGATGGACCAAAACCTGGAACTGTCCTTGTCCGCCTACCTGTCGCCCAGCGACCGGGACGCCTATCTGCGCCCGCTGGCACGTTACAAATATAGCGATCACCTTACCATGAGCCTGGGAGCCAACATCTTTGTCGGCGACTGTCATCACACTTTTTTTGCCCAGTTCGAGAAGAATACAAATATTTACCTGGCGATTCGTCACAGTTTCTGAACGGCCGGATGCGCTGCCAGCCAGCCGTGGTCGGGTTTTAAAACCTGGATTCCGGACAAAAAGCGGATAGACTTTAAGCACGGACCAACCTATCCTGTTTTCTGTCACCTCGCGACCGGGATCACATTATGACCAACCGATTTTCTCTGTTTTTTGCCAAGCAGCGACAGGCCATCACACGTTTCATCTTCTGGACGGCAGGATTCATTGCCCTGTGGGCCGTGCTGGCGGGGCTGGTACTGCCGCAAGTTGTCCGGCACGTGACGCAAAGTCGGCTGT
>NZ_JBFWJQ010000057.1:0-14740 GCF_050253115.1 Syntrophotalea sp. | reverse complement strand
CACGGTTCAGCGTCACGGTTTCAAAAGCCACATGGGGTTTGAACAAACGCGTCCCGCCCCCTTCGGAGACAACCCGGAACACACCGTCGCAATCGAGCACCCGGGCTCCGGAAATCTGGGTGACAGGCGTGTCGGCGAAAATCTCCGGACACAAGGGTGCCGACGGACCCAGCAGCAGCACACCACGCGGATCACCGAGGCTGCTCAGCAGATCATCAAGGGTGCCGGTAATCAGGCTGGTACCGGTCAGAATGGCAATATCACACGCCTTGAGGGCTTTTTTACCCTGCTCCGGCGAAATAACGCCAGGGCGGCTCGAATCAAGTTCGATAATGTCCAGATGGCAGCCGATCTTGCCCAATTCACTGACCACCGGACCAAAATATCCGACCATGGCAACCCGGCTATCCGCCGTGATACCGAGCGGTGACAAGGCGTTGACGGTGGTCGCGCCGGGACATGGATGAGCGGCGAGCGCCGCATTGGCGGTGGCCAGTCCCAAGGCACGCAGCAAGGGACGTGCTTCCGTCAGCCCTGCCAGTAATTCCATGGCGGGTTTTTCGCAAAGGGTTCCGGCATTGTGCAGATGAGTACATTCTCCGCCCATACTCTTCGGAGTCCAGGCCAGACCCGCCTGCCCGTTGTCGAGTTTAACCGCCGTATAACCCAGGCCAATGCGAACCTCGGCAATCTTGACTCCGGCGACCCTGTCAGCGATGAAATCCTGCAGCTTTCCCTGCATAACCAAGGACATGAAACTTCTCCTTAAATTAAGGTTCATCTAGATGTTTGTCGCACCCTTATAGCACAACTGTTTTTGATCTGCACCTGTTTTCCCCCCAGCGGCAACTGCGCCTGCCTTCGCCGAATAAAAAAGTGCCGCTGTATCAAATGGCGCATGTGCTCCATCTCCATACAACGGCCAGGTTGGGTAAGGTGCAACAAGGAGGCCCTGAAACTTTTTTGGTGGCGACCGGCTCCGGTAACCGAAGCTTGCCTTCAATCATGGCTTATCCGCTGTATAGCACCGTCTATAGCGAAGACTGTCATAGATATCTGAAAGTTGCAACCCCTTTTTAATAAAATATTAAAACTCCTTGGACCATGCCAGACTCATGGAAGAACCACCATACCCGCTTGTTATCCCGTCTTCCCGCAACAACCCGAAATTGTGATTGAACCCCAACTCGAGCTGCGAGTTCCAGGGAGCACCGCAGGTCACCGCAACATTAACCGCAGGCAGCATATCCGATTCCCAGTCCAGACTGCCATGTCGGATACGCGGTCGATCGATCCACGCCAACTGCCCGCGCAGATGCAGATAGCAGAAAAACAGCAGTTCGCTCCGGTATTCCAGATTGGCGATGGCATAACCGCGGCTGTAAAATTCATCGAACATGGCACCCAGCAGGTTAGGCCTGGAAAGCGCCTCCCATTCGCCGCCGCCAGGTTCGCCGCCAAGCCGAAAGGCGCTGAAGCGGTCCAGATCCTCGCCCATGCCGGCGAAAACCGAAGCCACCAGGCGGTGACGCTCACTGCTGGTCCAGGGCAAAGGCAGGGCGGCGAGCGCGTGAAACCGCCCCGCAATCCAGGTGTCATGATCCGCCCCGCTCTGCCAAGCGGAAAACCGCCCGCCTCCCCAATCGTCCCAGCGGGCACGGTGGCCGTAAAAACCATCGACTCCGGCGGCCCACCCGGCATGAGGCAGTTCCATGACATTGCGTTCCAATGCATCGGCGCGCAGTCGAAAATGCACCCTGCCCTCATAGGTATCCCGGGGCTGACGGAAATCTCCCGCCGTATCGCCGCCGTCGCTGAACCACAAAAACCCCGGCTCGTAGGTCAGCGCGACCTCCAGGGCATTGTCCTGATGTCCGGGAGCCAGCGGGGTCCGCCAGCCAAACCCGAAACCGAAATGCAGGCGATGCCATTCCAGTTCTTCCTGATCGATTCGACGCCCCTCGACAAACTCCTGGCGCGCCATGGGAACGGTCATGCTGTCCAGCGTCACGACCAGTTCAGTCTTGCCGAGTCGGTCGGGACTCAGATGATATCGCACTTCATTGTAAAATCCCGCCAGCACCGCGCGCAACCTCTGGCGACCACCGTCCTTGTTCCGCCACAAAAACAGCGCACCGAAGGGCAAAACCTCATAATCACTCGGCGCATCTTCGACCCATTGCACACCAAGGTTGAGAGCCGTAACGTTGCAGCGATCGCGGGGCGGTACCGTCACCGCCTCGCCAAGCACCACCGTCGAAAAACCGTCCCCCGCCCTCGGTGTACGATAACCATCCGCCAGAACAACTGAAACACTCATCACCACTACGAGCAGGGCGCCTGATAATCGCCCCACCCCGAACCGGACCCATACCGGCGATGTGTTACCCAACAAGTTATTTTCCCTCCCGATTCATATTCATGCTCCATCCATGCAATAAATCCTTGTCCGGCGACACATTCCGCCGCTACGTTAACCGATTGGCCTAGCCCAATCCGACATCCAGGGTCATCATGGCCACAAACCCCAACATGGCGCACAAGGTAGCGAAGTCGCCAAAATCGCCCTGCTGCGTCTCGGGCACCACCTCCTCGATCACCACGAAAATCATGGCACCGGCGGCAAAAGCAAGCGCATAAGGCAATATGGGGCGCGCATGCAGAACGGCAGCAGCGCCGATCACCCCGGCGACAACCTCAACGAAACCGGAGAGCTGACCATACCAAAAGCTTTTCCTTCGCGACAAACCATCCCTTCGCAGAGGCATGGACACGGCCACCCCTTCGGGGAAATTCTGCAGGCCTATCCCCAGGGCCAGTGCGATGGCAGCCGCAAGACCGGTCGACTCGAGCCCGGCACCGGCGGCGCCAAAAGCGACCCCGACCGCCAAACCTTCCGGTATGTTATGTAACGTTACGGCCAATACAAACAAGGTGCTGCGTGGCCAATGGGTTTTGATCCCCTCGGCCCGACTGCGCGGCAAGTCTCTGTGAAGATGGGGCAAGAGCAAATCGAGTCCGCGCAAAAACAATCCGCCAAGCAGAAAACCTATAGCGGGAGGCAGCCAGGATGGCAGCGCCTGGCCTTGAGACAATTCAATGGCCGGCGCCAGCAAGGACCAGTAACTGGCGGCAATCATGACCCCGCCCGCAAATCCGAGCATCCCGTCGAGGGTCTTGCGGCTGGGCTGGCGGGAAAGAAAAACCGCAGCAGCCCCCAGGGATGTGACGCCCCAGGTAAAACATGTCGCGAGCAAGGCTTGTACCACAGGGTGCATATTGCCAAACAGGTTCAGCATCCGTCCCTCCCCAATTGCGATTGTTGTGCGACTTGACTTTCACGAGTGCGGATTTTATAGTTGCTTCCCATTCGGAAACTCCGAATGGAAGCCGTATTGCCCCCTGACATTCCCCCTCTGCCGATTCCTGCTTGGGAAGCCAAGATACGATGAAAGACCTTTTCCTGGCCGACACGCATCTGGTCGATCCGCGCGATGAACGCTACAGCCGCCTGCTGACGTTTCTCGACGAAAACCGCGGGCAGTTGCGCAGTCTGGTGATGCTTGGCGACATCTTTGATTTCTGGATCGGCTATCGCCACTGCGTTTTTTCCGCTTACATCCCCTTGCTCGAAAGCCTGCGTCGCCTGTCCGAGGCGGGCACTGAACTTGTTTTCGTCGAAGGCAACCACGACTTTCATCTTGGCCCCTACTTTCGCGACACGCTCGGCTGCCGCATCCTGCCTGATGGAGGCTGCCTGGAGCGCGATGGACGCAAGATCTTCATCGCGCATGGTGACCTGATCAATCCGCGGGACCAAGGGTATCGGCTGTTGCGTCGTTTCCTGCGCCACAACTGGACCCGCCATCTGATGATGATGATCCCCCCCGATTCGGCGTGGCGCATCGCCCGCTGGGCCAGCGCCAAAAGCGCCCGCAAAAACGGCGGCCGCGACCGCCACCGCCTGCCCCGCGAGGACTTGTTGGCTTTTGCGCGGAGCCGGTTTTCCGAAGGGTACGACACCGTCATTACCGGCCATTTCCATGTTCCCCTGATGCATCGGGAGAAGCGGCACACCCTGATCGCCCTGGGAGACTGGAGCACAAAGCCATCCTACGCCATTCTGGAAAACGGCGATTTCACTCTCTATTCCTGCTGAACATTCGTCGTCCTGGAAGCGGCAGCCTGTTTTTCCCGAACAAGATCGCGATAGTTCAGATTTCCCAGTGCCACATTTTCCGCCTTTCGAAGGGTTTCTTCCAGTTCGCGGATGATTTCCCGGCCCGGCATGCGAAAATTGCGCGGCTGGGTCGCCCCGTCTTCACGCAGCATTCGGAGCACACCCCGAATAACCATCGTTTCGGGTGCCCTCCCGGGATGGTAGACGAAATCGTCCTCGGGAGGATTTTCCACCCTGGCGAGCAGCCCGATCCTGACCAGGTCATTGAGCACAGCGCGCACCAACCGCGGCGGCAATTTGAGATCCTCGCAGAAGCGTGCATGGGACCACGCAGAGCCATCGTCCTGGAAAGATTCGCAACAGAGCAGCAAAATTGTAAGCGCGACGCGCTCCCGGCTGGCAAAACTTACCCTCTCCTCGCCGTATTTTTCCCGAAGGATGGTCACATTCTGCGTTGCGTAGGTCATCTCCAGCCCCAGCAGAACAATCATCCATGAAACATACAGCCACACAATCAAAATAGGCAGGGCCGCCATGGTTCCGTAGATGGCATTATAGCGCGAAACACCGATCTGAAAATTGACATAGGCCCATTGCGCCAACTGCCAGAGAGTCCCTCCGAAAACGCCGCCAACCAGTGCCGGCCCCAGACGAACCCGCGTATTGGGCATAAACAGGTACATGAAGGTAAAAGCCGCCCAGACCGCCAGGTAAGGAAGAATATTGAATGCCAGCAGCAAAGCCTCTCCGACCACCGCTGTCTCCAGCAACCGCTGCACCAATGCCTGGCTACGCAGGCTGGTTGTCAGGGACAGGGCCGCGACAATCAGCAGCGGACTTAGCAGTACGACGGAAAAATAGTCCGCAAAACGGCGAGCCAAAGAGCGGGTTTCCGCCACACCCCAGATGTGGTTGAAGCTTTTTTCGATATTCGACAAAAGGGTCAGAACGGTTGCCATCAGAATCACTAGCCCGACAGTACCCAGACGCCGGAAATTTGTATTTTCAATATAAGAAAGGATTTCCGCGATCACTTCCTCGGAGCCATGCGTAAACAGTTTGAAGAGAAACGGCTCCAGCAGGTTCTGCCCGCCAAAGCCCTTGATCAGGGAAAACATCAGAGCCAGCAAAGGGACGATGGACAGCATCGTCGCGTAAGTCAGCGCCGACGCCCGCAACATGCAGCCATCCGAGAAGAAGCCACGCGCGACAATAGCGGCAACCTGCAGCTGACGCAGGAAAAACAGTCGCCAATGGGTCAGGCCGCGGGGGTCGAAATGCCACAGATCATGCAGCAGGAAGACACGCAGTTTTTCCCGTAACCGATTTGCCACCTGAGTCTCCTTCCAAAATACCCTTCTCGACCGAACGCACCAATTCACAATATCTTAAACAATAAAAAAGCATGTAAAATAAGTATGATATCACGTTACATCTAGAATCATTCGAGCTATGGTCAGGCGTTGCCACCGATCCACCCGAACATCATCGGCCTGTTTGAGAAAAACGGCATTAACCGCCGCCAGAGCGGCATTGAGCCGGTCGATATCGATCATTCTGTCACCGGACAGAGTATCGAGATTTTGGCAATTTTGCGGGCAGAAATCGACCATCGCCTGCCCGTTGATACGTGAGAGAACAGGTAACCCGTGGGTGCGACAAATGATGGGACGCGCATGGTAAATCAGGCAGGCATGATTCTCAAGCAGCGGGCATGGACCATCGGGTTCTGCATTCAGGGCACGCAGTCGCAGCGTCTCTTGCTGGGGGGCGGGTAACGCCGCGACAGCCCCGGCCATCGCTTCGGCCTCCACCGGGAACAGGCTCAGATGCCGGCAGCAAAGGTCGCAGCCTTTATGGCAGACCAGGTGCCCTTTTAGTCGCGCGGTTATAGCAGCGCACAATTGATCCACACGAGTCAGCAGATCATGATAATTTTGCAGATTTTTGGTTTCTGGCATCCGTCGAATCGCTCCGCTGTTGCGAAGCGCCCCATATCATGCTGTTCACGGCGGAGATATCGTCTTGAGCGGCATCCCGAGCTGGTCCGACAAAAGGTCGGGCCGATCGGGGTTTCCTACCAGAAACAAGGTCTGCTGCCCAGGCAACAGCCGACGTTGCGCCACCTCCAGCACGGCATCGGCATCAACCGCGGCGATCCGGTCGCGGTAGCGGACCAGATAATCTTCGGGATATCCGTAAAACGCCAAGCGCATGCTCTGGCTGACCACCTCGTGGGAATCCGCAAAGCCGAACACAAAAGAGTTGATCAGGCTCTCCTTGGCCAGAGCCAGTTCATCTGCGCTCACCCGTTCTTTGCGCAGGCTTTCCATTTCGCGACGCATCAGGCGGACCACTTCGGCGACCGAGGCATTCCTGGTTTCGGCGCCGGCCACAAACAATCCGGGCAGGCGACGCCCGACCTGGAATTGGGAATAAACAGAGTAGGCAAGCCCGCGCCGGGTACGGATTTCCTGCATGAGGCGCGAGTTGAAGTTGCCGCTTCCCAGAATAAAGTCGGCAACCCGCAGGGCGTAAAGATCCGGATCGCTTTTGTCGATCCCCCGTTGCCCAAGCACTACGGTAGTCTGGGGAAGATCCTTGGGAACCAGCATCACGCATGGCGAAGGCGCGGCAGGAAGCGGCTCGACCGCAAAAAACGGTGGTTTTGCGTGGTTACGCCAATCCTCAAGAAGAGGGCTCAGCAGAGCTGACAGCGAGGTTCGGTCAATATCCCCGGAAACAGCCATCCACATATTGCCTGGCATAAAGACGTTTTGATGGTAGGCCAGTAGATCCTCGCGTCGAATCGCCGAGACGGACTTAGAAGAGGGCAGCTCGCCCAACACGTGCCCCTGATAAAGGGTGGAAATCAGCGCCTTGCGCGCCACCAACGCGGGTTGATCGTGCTCGCGCCGCAAATTTTCCAGAAAACGCTCACGCGCCAGCGCGACCCCATCGGCGTCAAAGCGCGGATGACGCAGCACGTCCGCAATAATGCCCATACCTTCCGCCAGATCGGAACTCTGGACGGAAAAACGCAGCAGCGTCCCGTAGGTATCGGCCGTTATCGACAGATCGGCAGCGATGCCCTCCAGCGCTTGATCGACATCCAGGGCACGGCGGTCACCGGCACCGCCTCCGCGCAATGCACTGGCGTGAAGCGACGCCAGACCGCTTTTACCCTGCGGGTCGCAAATACTGCCGCCCTCGAACATAATGGTGATGGTCACCAGCGGCAATTCCTGGTCCTCCTGCAAAAAAACCCGGACGCCGCTATCCAGACGAAATCTGTCGATTTTCGGCAGATCGAAGCCGAGTTCTGCAAATTCCAGGGTATTCGGATGCGGCGGGGCGTGCCCGGCGACACACCCGCACAGCAGAACAAGCCCTGCCACGAACAACATGCGCAACCCTGTCATCATGGCGTTTGCCCTTTTGGCTTGAGGACTGCCACCGTGCGGTTTTCGGCGGTCAGATATCTTCTGACGACATCAGAGACATCGGCGGGGGTAATGGCCGCAATCCTGCGGTCGTATTCGGTCAGATAACGCCAGTCGCCGACAATGGTCTGAAAGTGCGTCAGAGTGCGCGCCAGACCGTCGTTGTCCTGCAATGAACGCAACTGATCCACCTGCAGGCGCCGGCGAATCCGATCGAGGTCCGTCTCGCTGACCGGCTCACGGCCAAAGCGTTCAAGCTCCTGATAGACGGCCTTTTCCAGCTCTTCGACCGTATGCGGATAGCGCGGCACAACAGAAATGACAAACAGATTCGGATAACGTGCCCCGGGGGCCCCGTAGGTGGCGACATCGGCAGCCAGCTGCTTTTCAACCACCAGACGTTGGTAAAGCTGTGAGGTCCTGCCATACCCCAGAAGCAGATCGATGACATCGAAAACGTAATCATCCGCCGCCGGCAAGGTCGGCTTATGGTACGCGATTGCCAGCATCGGCTGTGCATCGAATACCACCTCGACGCGCCTTTCGCCACGCTGCACAGGCTCGATAGTCGCTACCGGCGGCACCACAGTGCCGGCGGGCAAATGCCCGAAATACCTGCCAACCGTATCCACGCAAGCGTCGAAATCGACATCACCCACCAAAGCGATGACCGTATTGGCGGGAGCGTAATATTTATCCATGAAACCGCGAACATCCGCTGGACTGAGATTTTCGATGTCGGAGGACCAGCCGATAATGGGATGCCGGTAGGGATGGGCAATAAAAGCGGTCGCCAGCAGATGCTCGTAGAGCAAACCGCGGGGATTGCCGTCATAGGACCGGCGCCGCTCTTCCAGAATCACCTGGCGCTCCGTATAGAACTCCCGCAGCACCGTATTGGCCATGCGGTCGGATTCAACCGCCGCCCAAAGCTCGAGCTTGTTGGACGGCAGGGAAACGACATAACTTGTCAGATCCTTGCTGGTAAAGGCATTGTAACCGACACCGCCGTTGCGGGCATAGATATTCGAGGCCTCATCCGAAACCACAAAGGCCTGGTGTTTGTGCTGAAGCTCCGCCAGGCGGGTTTCCAGTGCGGCTATCTGCTGTTGGTCGGCCCGTGGGTCGCGTCGCAGGCGATCGAGGGTCTCGCCTGATTCTTCAATGGCTTCCAGCAGGGGCTTTTCGGCGGCATAATTGCGCGTTCCGAGAGTTTTGGTGCCCTTGAAACGCAAATGTTCGAGAAAATGGGCCACGCCGCGGTTGCCGTTGGTTTCGTCAACCGACCCGACCCCCACAGTCAGATGCGCCGTAAAGATCGGCGCGTTGCTCCGCTCGACCACCAGCAAACGCAAACCGTTGGCAAATACATGTTCCCGCACCTTTTCAGCCAGGGGCTGAGCCTGGCCGACGGATACCCACAGAAAACACAAAAAAAAGGCGGCCACCCGCCGCCATCCGCTCAGGATCGACACAACCAACTCTCCCGGACTCTGGTGATCTGATTTCGTAAGGCCTCCCCGTGACTATACCGAAGCCCCGAAGCTAAAGCAAGATTCAACACTTCGAGACCATGCCGTACAGATCATGAACCGGGCCGCGGGTCAAGCAGGACGGAAGGATGCTCCACAAACAGATGTGGTTTGTGTTCCGTCTCGGCGATCAGAATATGAGCCATGACATCCGTCATGCTGCCGACCGGAATGATAGTCATTTCACCAAGAATCTGATCGTCAAGTTCCTTGAGATTTTCCCGGTTGCGTTCCGGGAGCAGGACGGTAGTTACCCCGGCCCGTCTGGCCGCCAGCACCTTTTCCTTCACGCCACCAACTGGCAGGATCCGGCCAGTCAGGGTCAATTCTCCCGTCATGGCGACATTGCGCCGGGCCGGGCGACCGGTCAGCAGGGAAATGAGTGACGCCGCGATGGTGACCCCGGCCGACGGGCCATCCTTGGGAATGGCCCCGGACGGCACATGGATATGGATATCGCTGTGCTCGAAGACTTTGGCATCGATGCCGAAGGCGGCATGATTGGCCCGTACGTAAGAGAGTGCCGTTTTTGCCGACTCCTGCATGACGCCGCCGAGACTGCCGGTCAGGATCAGCTCCTTACGGCCGGCCATGGCTGCGGCCTCGATAAATATGATGTCCCCTCCCGACTCGGTCCAGGCCAGGCCGGTCACGACACCGATGCGGTCCTCCTCTGCCGCCACATCCGAAAAATACCGGCGCGGCCCCAGCATTTCCTCTACCTGCCCGGCGCTGATGACAACCGCGGCAGCAGCGCCCCGGGCGACATCCTTGGCGACCTTGCGGCACACGGAGGCAATCTTGCGGTCGATGCCGCGCACTCCGGCCTCGCGGGTATAATCCTTTATGATTTTAAGCACCGCATCTTCCTCGAACTCCAGGGGATGCGCCTGCAGGCCGTTTTCGGCCTTCTGCTTGGGGATCAGGTATTTGAATGCGATCTGCAGTTTTTCCTCGTCACTGTACCCGGGCAGGCGCAACACCTCCATGCGATCCCGCAAAGGCGGGGGAACCGTGTCGATCACGTTGGCCGTGGTAATGAACATCACATGCGACAAATCGAAAGGTACGTCAAGGTAGTGATCGGTAAAAGTGTCGTTCTGTTCCGGGTCGAGGACTTCCAGCAGAGCCGCGGCGGGATCGCCACGAAAATCCTGGCCGATCTTATCCACTTCATCAAGCATGAATACCGGATTATTGGCACCGGCACGGCAGATTTCCTGAATAATGCGCCCGGGCAGGGCACCGATATAGGTGCGGCGATGTCCACGGATTTCCGCTTCATCCTTCATCCCCCCAAGGGAGATGCGGATGAATTTCCGTCCCAGCGAGCGGGCAATGGAACGTCCCAGAGAGGTCTTCCCTACGCCGGGTGGCCCTACCAGGCAGAGGATCGGGCCCTTTAGAGAAGCCTTGAGGGTGTGGACGGCCAGAAACTCCAGAATCCGTTCCTTGATTTCCACCAGATCGTAGTGGTCCTCATCGAGGACTCTCTGGGCACGATCGATGTCGAGGACATCCGCGGTACCTCGCTGCCAGGGCATGTTGCAGAGATACTCGACATAAGTGCGCGCCACCGTGTATTCGGGCGAGGAAGGATTGATGCGTTCAAGACGGGCCAGTTCCTTTTCGGCCACCGAGCGCACCACCTTGGGCATTTCACCATTTTCCACAATCTTTCGGAACTGACGGATTTCGGCCTGTTGCGGATCATCTTCTCCAAGCTGGTTCTGGATCTGCTTGAGCTGTTCGCGCAGCAGGTTTTCTTTCTGACTGCGAGCCGCCTTCCTGGAGACTTCGCCTTCCCCCTGCCCACGGGACTGCATTTTCTGAATCTCGGAAGTCAGAAAAAGATAAACCTCCTTCAATCGCTCCAGGGGATCGAGGGTTTCCAGCAGGCGTTGCTGATCCTTGACTTCCATATTCAGGTAGACAGCCAGAATATCGGCAAGCTGGCCGGCTTCATCGAGACGGCCAACCATACTGTTCACATCGTCAGGCATGGCCTGCCCGAGGGACTGGGCCACCCGCAGCAGTGCGATGATGCTCTGCATCAGGGCCTGAGCTATGGAATTGCGGTTTTCCCGATCGGGAATCAGGCTGACAGAAGCCATGACAAAGGGCGTCAGTTGACGGGTATTGATCAGGCGAACCCGGTTGCGTCCCTCCAGCATAATCTTGCAGCCCCCTTCAGGAAACCGCAGAATCTGACTGATGCTGCACAGGGTGCCGACCCGGGCATACTGTTCGCGCCCGGTGATCGGATCCACGGCCAGCACCGTCAGAATCACCAGTAGATGGTTTTTGCGCAAAGCCTCTTCGACAATCCCCATGTGCTCCCTGCCGACAAACAGCGGAAACGTCATGTGGGGAAAAATCACCTGCTCATGCAACGGGTAAACAGGCAGTTCCGGAGGCAGGCTATCGAAAGGCGATCCGCTCATAGATATGTCTCCTTCGGCGCGAACCGGTTATCATCCACACACGGGCTTGCCACCGTAACGGCGCCGATCAGCGGACTTGTTTGTAATGTGGCCCCTTTGTGGATCTCGTTCCGCGGGTAGTTACAGACAGTCCAGGCAGACAGGTTGAATTGATTGCCTGCGCGAGACGTCATGGCCGGGCACGGATCATGGCGGCTATGCGCACGGTTTGATTCAGAGGCACTGACTATATGATAGCAACCGCTAATGGACTGTCAAGGCAGGGAATAGCTTATCATTCCGGGGAGTTGTGAATTTCGGGAAAACCGCGGGAAACGCGGGAGCAGCACTCAGCAACGGCGCCGGACAGCGGACCGGGCCAGCGCGACAAGCTCTTTGCGAGCCGTGCCGTCCGGGAAATATTCCAGCTGCGCACAGGCTTGCCGCACAGAGAGATCCGCCTGCCGCCGGGTGTAATCGATACTTCCATATCGGGAAAGAAGGCCCTGAACAAAACCGAGATCCGCCTCGATCGGATCTTTTCCGACAAATATCCGCTGGAGCATGCGCCGCTCGCTTTCATCGCAGTAGCGCAGCGCGTGAATCAATGGCAGGGTCATTTTCCCCTCGGCAAGATCACGGCCGACAACCTTGCCGGATTCATCCGGATCGGCAATATAATCAAGGGCATCGTCCACCAGCTGAAAGGCCACGCCGAGATGCATGCCAAAAGCAGCCAGGTTTTCTTCCCGGTCGGAATCGAGCTGACCGAGGATCGCCGCGCATCGGCAAGTTGTGGAAAACAGCGCCGCTGTTTTGCTGCGCACTACCCTCAGATAACGCCCCTCGTCCAGCATCAGATCGCCGCTGTTCATAAGCTGGATTACCTCGCCCTGAGCCATCAGCGAGGTCGTTTCCGCCAACACCCGCATAATACGGCGGTCACAGAAATCAACCATCATCTCGAAACATCGTGCGAACAGATAATCACCAACCAGGACCGCTGCCTGGTTGCCCCAGGCGATATTGGCGGAAATCCGCCCGCGACGCAGGGTGGCGCTGTCAACCACGTCATCGTGCAGCAAGGTTGCGGTATGCAGAAATTCTATAACGGCGGCAAGCGGATACCTGGATTCCCCTTCATAACCACACAAACGCGCGCAGAGCAGCAAAAGAATCGGCCGTATGCGCTTGCCCCCGCTGGCCAGAATGTAATCGCTCATCTGCCGCACCAACGGCACTTCGGAAGTCAGATGTTGCCGAAGGCTCTTTTCGACGCGGTCCAGATCCTCCTTGAGCCACTCCCGGTCAAACTGCATGCAAATCCCCATATCCTTTCATCGGGTAATCACCCGGCTACCGCACGTTGTTTGACCGAAAGCGCCCGCTTGTGAGTGGGCCAGGAAAAATATCATCCTTCAAAGACAAGTGTTTATTCAGAAAGGAAGTCATATATCCAATCTGTCGAGGTCGTAAAAGGGCCGTATCGCCGCAGGACAAAGCTATAACGACGCCATCAGATTCGATGCATCCTAGAAATTAGCGCAATACTTGTCAAAACATTTCTGTCGCCGGACAGCTGTCGGACTCAGCGCTTCTCATCCGCCGTCCCCATGCAAAACGGGCAGGATTCATTGTCCTGCCCGCCTATCGCTTCAAAGACAGAAGTATCCGCTGCTACCACCGGAACATCGATCCGTCCCCATAGAGTTGATTGTGCTCCCGGTGCTGCCGGGCCAGTTCTTCCATCTCTTCGTGACTGAAAAAGGCATTTTCCACAAAAAAACGGCCGAGCTTCTGCTGCCGTGAGCGTTGATAAAACAACAGGGTCTGCAACTGTTTCTGGCTGATATAGTCTAGACGCACGGCCTTTTCGCCAAACCGTCTTCCGGCGCCGCGAACCCCCAGGATACAGTTAACCTCGTCCTCGCTCAGCCATCCCCAGCGCAGCGCGATATCCCCGAGGTTGGGACGTTGCCGGCGTTGCCAAAACAACGCCTCCATCAGCAACCGATAATCGATCAGCCTCCGATAATAGAGAAACAGGCCGATCTGCAGAACCTGCCTCGGCAAAAAACCGGAGGCAGCTGTTTCCGCCCTGCCGGGAGGTCGCTGGTGGGCGTATCGACCGCCGGAGTGCGTCCGCTGCTGAGCCGCAGGTTGCCGCGGAGTACAAGCGGGCGCCCATAATCCGCTGTCGCGCAACTTGAAGTAATCGCAAACAGTCTCATAAGAAGATCGCAGTTTCTGAAAGACCTCGGTACGGGAGCGCTGCAAGGTGCTTCCCTCGTTACCGAAAAGGTCCGGATGGGTTTCCTTGACCTTGCGACGATAGGCGGATTTGGCCCCGCTGGGCTGAAGGTAGGAAAAAAAATCCGGAGAAAGCTGGACATCATTCCCGAAAAGGGCGCGACAAGCCTCGAAAAGATCGCTTTCAGATATCCGCACACTCAAAACCGGCTCCCCTGAAAGTAGCAACAGCTGTATTCGCCGCCAGGCACTCGATGCCTGGAATCACCTCCGCAGAGCAAGACGGCGACCTTACGCCATTTAACCTTTTGAGGCTGTTTTGTCAATAGCAGGCTGTCGAGAGCAACCGGTGACGCCCGGCCACGAGCGGCCAATAGCATGGGAAAGTCTCGCCGTGCCGCCCCGGAGCAAAGGCGCCCCGAGCCAGGACACCGTTTGTCCGGGGGGGCCAAAATGGGCCATACAAAAAAATTCAACCTTCGTCAATATCATGACAAAAGGGCCACGCCATAAACCGCCGGCCGCGACAACTGATTTTTATTGCATGAGCCTGGGGCTAGCGTATCCCCCCGCTTTACGGTACAACCTTTGCAGTCGATTTGTATTTCTACCGGTGACATATTTGATATTTCCGGTCATTTGTTTCACCCCGGTGACAAGGTCCGGCTTTGCCGGGCATTCCATAGGCCGACAGAGGGAGGGAGCAACTCGTGAAGGATCTTAAGATTTCTGCAAAAATTTTTCTGCTCAGTGGCAGCATCGTCCTGGTTTTCACCCTGGTTGCGTCATGGCTCTATATCCAGTTCCGCGACAACATCATGGAAGCGCGCCGCAACGAAATCCGTCACGTGGTCGAATCCGCATGGGGGCAGGTCGAGCACTTCGCCCGTGTGGCCCAAACCGGGCAGATGC
>NZ_JBFWJQ010000056.1:0-14882 GCF_050253115.1 Syntrophotalea sp. | reverse complement strand
AAAGGTAGGGCTTCGAATAGCGATACAGACGCCTGTAGAGTAGCCGTGGGTTGTATCTCACGCAGAACGCTCCTTGGCTGTGCTTTTGCGGCTCAGTTCCGATACCATGCGGGCTACCCGTGCGGCGCAGCCGCCCTCACCCATGCGATGCTGAATGGCGGCGAGGCCGGCACGCATGGCGTCGTTGTAATCCGGATTCGTGAGAATCGCTTCAATCTCCCGTGCGATTTGATCCGGGGTTGCCTGCTGCTGTATGAACTCCTTGACCACACCACGACCGGCCACGATATTGGCCAGTCCGATAAACGGCACGCGGATCAGGCGCTTGCCGATGGCATAGCTCAACGGCGCCATTTTGTAGACAATGGCCATCGGAGTGCCGACCAGCGCAATCTGCAGGGTAACGGTTCCGGACACGGTAATTATCGCGTCGCAGGCCTTTATGGCATCGTAGATATTGCCGTCGGTCAGGGTCACGGGCAGGCCAAAAGGCGCCACCAGATCCTGCATATCCTGCCTGCGGAAACTCGATGCCACCGGCAGAAGAAACTGGGCATCGGGAAAAGATCTGCGCAGAAGAACCGCGGATTGCAGAATCGTTGTCGCAATATATTTCAACTCGTTTTTGCGGCTGCCGGGGAAAAGCCCGATCACGGGCCTGTCGGGGTCAAGTCCCAATGCCCGCAGATAACCACAACGTTCGCTGGGAATTTCAAACGCGTCAAGCAGGGGATGGCCGACATATTCGACATCGATGTCCAGGCCTTTGTAAAGCTCGGGCTCAAACGGGAAAATGGCGGCCAGTCGATCGACCACCGCGGCAATACGGCGCACCCTGCCCCGCCGCCACGCCCAAACCTGCGGACTCACATAGTAGACCACGGGCACCCCGGCCTTCTTCGCCTGGGCTGCCAGCAGCAGATTGAATTCGGCGAAATCGATCAGCACCAGCACATCGGGTCGCTGTGGTCCATACAGGATTTTTTTCAGGCGCCGGAAAGCGCGCCAGAGGGCCGGCAGGTGGCCCAGAACCTCCACCAGCCCCATAACCGCCAGTTCCTCACCGGGGATGAGGATTTCGCACCCCACCCTGGCCATGCAAGGGCCGCCAACGCCGAAAAACTGCAGGCCGGGATCAAGGTGACCCGCGGCTTCGATCAAATGGGCGCCATGCAGATCACCGGAGGCTTCGCCGGTGACGATCATGACACGACCGGTTGTTGGTAACGTGGGCATCTCTTCCGAACCTACAGGGCTGCGAGCAGAGTGCGGCAGACGAGATCGATCTGCGCCTCGGTCAGTTCCGGATACATGGGCAGGCTCAGCACCTCGGCGGCAATCCGTTCCGTAACCGGCAGGCAAACGCCGGCGCAGGCCCCGGCAAAGACCTCCTGCCGATGCAACGGCACAGGATAGTAGATGGCCGAAGCAATACCCTCGGCGGCCAGTGCCGCCTGCACTTTCGCACGATTTTTGAGGCGCACGGTATATTGATGAAAAACATGGGAACCGGCGCCCTCCGCACCAGGAATCAGAACATCGGCATGACGCAAGCGTTCGTTGTAGCGGGCGGCATTCTCGCGACGCAACCGGTTATAACGATCGATATGCTTGAGCTTGGTACGCAGAATGACCGCCTGCAGATCGTCCAGTCGGCTGTTATACCCGATAACCGCATGATGATAGCGCTCGCGGCTGCCATGGTTGCGCAGCATGACGATATCCTGCGCCAGACCGTCATCGTCGGTGACAATCATGCCGCCATCGCCATAACATCCCAGATTTTTGCTCGGGAAAAACGAGAAACACCCCAAATCGCCCCAGGCACCGGTCATGCGCCCCTGGTAGACAGCGCCGAAGGACTGGGCACAGTCCTCCACCATACGCAGCCCGTGCTTTTCGCACAAAGCGGCAATCGGCCGCAGATCGGCCGGCAGTCCGAACAGGTGCACGGGAATCACCGCCCGGGTCCTCTCGGTGATGGCATTTTCGATCCCGGCCGGATCGATATTGAAGGTAGCGGGGTCGATATCGACAAACACCGGCGTGGCGCCGACATAGGCAATGGCCTCGGCGGTCGCAATGAAGGTAAACGCCGTGGTGATGACCTCATCGCCCGCGCCGATGCCGGCAGCGCGCAATGCCAGATGCAGGGCATCGGTTCCGGAGGCGACACCAAACGCGTGCCGCACGCCGCAGTAATCGGCGATTTCCCGTTCCAGAGCTTCACCCTGCGGGCCGAGCACAAAGCGGGTGGACTCGAGAACCTCGGACAACCCCCGGCTAATTTCCTCCTTGAGACTTTCGTATTGCCCTTTAAGGTCAACCATGGGAATGGACATATATGTAAGTATCCTTTGTGTTAAAGGTGCCTGCAGTGCCAATAATAAAAGGCGAGGACTGGCAAAGGGGCCTCGCCTTGCGCGCAATCTGTCGGACAGCCGCCTCTCAGCCCGGCAGGATACCCCCCAGACAGCTGCTGATCTGCAAGGCCACGGCAAGCGCGCGACGGCCATCTTCGCCAGCGACAACCGGCGATGTCCCCGTCCTGACGGCTGCGACGAAGGCCGCAATCTCGTCCCGCAGCGCATCGCTTTCCGCAAATCCCTTTTCCTTCATGGTAATACCCGGCAGCCCTGGCAGCGCCATGCCATCACCGCCCTTGCGGCACACGGCGATGCGCCGTTTCTGGTAGTCGATCGAGAAATATCCGTCGGACTGAAATACCCGTACCTTGCGCATTGCATCGCGACTGACGCGACTGGCGGTCACGTTGGCAACGCAGCCGCTGGCAAACTCGAGCCTGGCATTGGCAATGTCGACTTCATGGGACAGCACCGGAACACCGGAGGCGTGAACCGCAACCAGTTCCGATTGCACCATGTTCAGGATGATATCGATATCGTGGATCATCAGATCCAGCACCACATTGACATCGGTCCCTCGCCCTCGAAACGGCGTCAGTCGGTAGGATTCGATGAACATGGGTTTGTGCAACTCGCCGTTCAACGCCACAATCGCCGGATTGAAACGCTCAAGGTGTCCAACCTGCAGCAAGACGCCTTGCTGCCGCGCCACGGCAATCAGTTCATCCGCCTCGTCCACCGTCTCGGTAATCGGCTTTTCCACCAGGACGTGCCGCCCAGCGGCCAGAAACTCCCTGGCCACGGCAAAATGCAGACGGGTCGGCACCACGATGGAAACGACGTCGATCCTGTCGAGAAGTTCACGATAATCCGCATAAGCGGCACAGCCGACTTCGGCGGCGACGCGCTCGGCGGCTTCCCGGTTCACGTCGGCCACACCGACCAGCTCGACATCGGTCAGTGCCGCGTACTTCTGGGCATGAAATCTCCCGAGGTAGCCAACCCCTATGACCGCGGCCCTCAGAGCGCTCACCGTGCCACGCCCCTTTCACTGGCCCGGATGAAGTCGACAAATGCGCGGATCTCGGGCGCATCGGAAATTTCGGCGGTGATGCGCGAAAGCGCTTCTTCCTGCCGCAGGTTGCTGCGAAACATCAGTTTGTAGGCTTGTTTGATGTCACGTACCAGAGCATCGGAAAAATTGCGGCGTTTCAGTCCGACCAGATTGATTCCGGCCGCTTTGGCGCGATCTCCCTGGGCGATGATATAGGGGGCAATATCCTGCGCCACCATGCTGCCGCCGCTGATCATGGCATGACACCCGACACGGGTAAACTGGTGTACCGCTGACAGTCCACCAAGGATCGCCCAGTCGTCCACCTTGACATGACCGCCAAGGGTGGCGCCATTGGCGAGAATGACCCGGTTGCCGATGGCGCAGTCGTGGGCGACGTGGGCGTAGGCCATGAAAAGGTTGTCGCTGCCGACCACCGTCTCACCACCGCCGTCCTGGGTGCCGCGATGCATGGTGACGAATTCCCGGATGGTGTTGCGATCTCCGATGCGCAGGGTGGACTGCTCCCCGTGAAATTTTAGATCCTGCGGCTCGGCGCCGATGCTAGCGAACTGGAAGATGCGGTTGTCCTTGCCGATCCGGGTCCAGCCTTCGACAACGGCATGGGCTCCGATGCGGGTGCCGGCGTCGATGCTTACATGGGAACCGATAACCGCATAGGGTCCTATTTCCACGCTGTCGTGGATGCGCGCGCCGTCTTCAACGATTGCCGTTTTATGAATCATGAGATTAATCCTGCGAACGGGGTGCAAAGACTGCTTTTAATTCCGCCTGCGCCACCAGGTTGCCGTCAACCATGGCTTTGCCATCAAAGACATGCAGGCCGCGCCGGTTGCTGATCATTTCCAGTTGCAGGTGCAGCACATCGCCAGGCCCCACCGGCCGCCGGAAACGGGCCTTGTCGATGCCGGTGAAATAAGGCACCTGATCGGCCTTGTCGCCGGCGGTCAGGGCGGCGACAGCTCCACCGACCTGGGCCATGGCCTCGATGATCAGCACCCCTGGCATGATGGGATGCCCCGGGTAATGTCCCTGGAAAAACGGTTCGTTGATGGTGACGTTTTTAATGCCAACGGCCCGCTTCCCCGGCTCCAGATCCACAATACGGTCGACGAGCAGAAATGGGTACCGATGCGGCAGCAATTTCATGATATCGAGAATTTCGAGGGTCATGCGGTTACCTTTCCCTTACCAGTTTTTCCAGTTCTTCAATGCGTTTCTGCAGACTGCTGACGGTCTTGCGCATGGACGGCAGGTTTTTCACGGCGGCGGAGGCCTTGAGCCATTCCCTGTGGGGCATGCCGGGCGTACCGGAAAAAACCTGACCGGCCGGCAGATCACTCATGATCCCGCTTTGCGCGGCAACCATGGTGTTGTCGCCAATCTTGATATGCCCGGCCAGGCCGGCCTGTCCGCCAATGGTGCAGTGGTTGCCTACCTTGCTGCTGCCGGCAATGCCGACCTGCGCCACCAGAATGGTATCTTCGCCAATGGTCACGTTATGCGCGATCTGCACCAGATTGTCGATCTTGGTACCGCGTTTCACCAGCGTGACCCCCATCGCCGCCCGGTCGATGCAGACATTGGCGCCGACCTCCACATCGTCTTCGAGCACCACGATGCCGACCTGCGGAATTTTATAGTAACCCCTGCCGTCGGGAGCGAACCCGAATCCGTCGGAACCGATAACGGCGCCGGGCTGCACAATCACGCGATGCCCGATGCGGCACCCTTCCCTGACCAGAACCCCGGCATGCACCAGACAGTCTTCCCCGACTTCCACCCCATCATAGAGGACCACCCCGGGATAGAGGATGGTGCCGCGGCCGATACGCACATTTTTGCCGACAACGCAGCCGGGATAAACGGTAATGTCCTCACCAAGCTCGGCGGTCGAATCGACCCAGGCCCCATCCATCACCCCCTGCGGCGCGGGGCGTTGCCCATGCAGCGCCGTGAGAACCTTGGCGAAAGCCAGGTAGGGGTTGTCGCACACCAGCATGGCAAGACCGGGGCATTCAAACCCCGGCTTGATGATAACAGCAGATGCGGTGGTATCCTTGAGCCTGGCCAGATACCTGGGATTGGCGACGAAGGTGATATCGCCGGGTCCGGCGCTGTCGATCGGTGCCATGCGATGGATGACGACAGAGCCGTCGCCAACCACCTCGGCGCCGAGCAGGGCCGCCAATTCATTCAGGGTCGGCATGCTATCTCCTTATTTTCCCTTGTGTTTCTTGTCGTAGGCCTTGACAACGGCATCGGTCATGTCAACGGCGGGATTGGTGTACAGCGTGGTGCTTTTTTCAATAATGACGTCGTAACCGCCTTTGGCGCCCAGGTCCTTGACGATTTTGGCCACTTCGTCGAGAATTTTGGAAGTCGCCTGGCGGTCCTCCCGCTGCAGTTCTTCCTGAGCGTCCTTGCCAAACCGCTGAAAATCCTTGATCTTGTTCTGCAGATCACGCTCTTTCTGGGCAGCGGCGTCCTTGGACAGCACCATCTTCTGCTTTTCGAACTCATCGTTGGCTTTTTTCAGAGCAGCCTGCCGACTCTGCATGGTCTTCTGAAACGACTCGGCCTTGGTTGCGATGGTCTTCTGCGCCGCCTGGCCAGCGGCCGAGGTACGCAAAACCTTCTGCAGATCGATAACGCCGACTTTTCCGGCGGCGCCGGCCGGTACCGCGGCAAAAAGCATTACAGCTGCCAGAAATCCACAAATCTTCTTCATGTCAGGCTCCTTTAGGGTAAGTGTATCGGCCCAGTTTTCTTATCGCACACACTGTGTGAAGGGCAGTTGTCAGCCGTGACTGCCCGGATCTCTTTCATTTAAAACATTCTGCCAACCGAAAAATCGAAGGCGGTAGGTTCTTCCCATTCCTCCGGGTCCAGATTGTAACCCCAGGCAAACCGCAGCGGCCCCATGGGGCTGTTCCAGCTGATGCCGGCGCCAACGCTGTAACGCATTTCGGAGAACATGGATTCATCAGTATCCCAGGCGTTGCCGGTATCGAAAAACAGCAGGCCCTTCATCTTCATTTCCTTCAGCAGCGGGAAGGTCAGTTCGAAATTGAACACCGCCTCCTTGGCGCCTCCGTAAAAATCGCCCGTCTCGGGGTCCCGCGGGCCGACTTCCCGGGATTCAAAGCCACGCAGGGAGTTCATGCCGCCCAGAAAAAACCGCTCGTCGAGAGGAATCGACTTGTCGCCCATTTCCTGGATATAGCCGAGCTGACCGTGAATGCTGAAGACCATGTTCCAGGGCAGCGGATAAAAGAACCGATGGTCGGCCGTGTACTTGATGAAACGCTCCGTACCTCCCAGACCGGCATATTCAACGGCGATTTCCGTAATGTTGCCGCGGCTCGGATCAGGGCGGAAATCGGTGGTGTTGCGGCTCAGGGATGCGGTGAAGGACGACAGCGTATGCTTGCCTTCCTGTTCCTTGATCATCCAGCTGGCGTCATCATCGACATCGGTAATGTTTTTCTTTTCATAGCGATAGACAAAGAAGGACCGGATATCGTCGGTAATCGGCAGGCCGAGCTTGATGTCACCACCGGTGGTTTCGCGCTCAAAATCGGTCCATTCCCGTTCGGTGTCGTAGAGATCGAAACCGAGGGCCAGATCGCGGTCGAGAAAATAGGGGTCGAGCAGGCCGATGCGGTAAACCGTGCGGCTGCCGCCCAGCGAACCGGACAGATCGAGACGCAAACCACGGCCGAGAAAGTTATCCTGGGACACGGAACCCTGCAGCATCAGGCCGTCGACGGAAGAAAAACCCGCACCGATGCTGAAACTGCCCGTGGCGCGTTCCTTGACATCGATGTCGACATCCATCAGTGACAGATCGTCGCCCTTGCGGGTGGTCAGATTGACTTCGTCGAAATATCCGAGATTGTTGATCTTGCGACGACTGTCCTTGATCAGGGAGGCGCTGTAGACATCCCCTTCCGCCAGCTTGACCTGCCGCCGGATGACCTTGTCGCGGGTACGGGTGTTGCCGGCGACGTTGATGCGGCCGATACGGGCACGGATGCCCTGCTCGACATCGAAGGTAATGTCGACCCTGCGGGTCTCTTCATTCACTTCGGTTTCGGGCGTGACGTTAACGTAGGCGAAGCCGGTATCGGCGTACTGATCATTGAGCTTGAGCATGTCCTCGCGCATGACTTTGCGACTGAAGACATCCCCTTCCTTCATGCTCATGACGCCGAGCAGTTCCTGCTTGTCCTTGAGCAGATCCCCCGACACATCCATTTTCCCGGCAAAAAACTGCGGTCCCTCCTCGATTTCGTAAAGCAGTTCCATCGACTTTTTATCGGCCAGCAGATTGGCCACAGGACCTTTGACGCGTACCTGGATGTAGCCTTCGTTGTAGTACTGGTCGGCAATAATGTCCCGGTCGACCTTGGACATTTCCTCATTATAACCACCCCGGCCGGTAATAAAGGACAAAAACCATTTCTCCTTGGACAACATGGCTTTTTTCAGTTGCTTGGCCTTGAAAACCGTATTGCCCTCGAAGCGGATATTGGTTACGTAAACCTTGTCGCCCTCATTGATATTGAAGGTGATGGTGGCTTCCTGGCGCTCGTTGATATCGACCTTCGCATCGATTTCGGTGGCGTAGTAGCCCTGCTGGACGTAGGCGCGTTTGATAATATCGGTGGCGTCACGAACGACCTGCGGACGATAGAATTCTATCTTCTGCGCATTGACCATTTCTCCGAGCTTCTCGGATTTTATCTCCGAGTTGCCGGTAAAGTTGATTTTCCGCAGCAGGGGCCGTTCGCTTACCTTGAATACCAGAGCCTTCTTGCCGTCGCGTTCAACCAGCTCGGCGGAAACATCCTGGAAGCGGCCGGTTTTGAAGATCGCCTCGATGTTACGGTCGATCTCCTCGACTGTAACGGAGGTGCCGGGCGCAACCGTCAGCACCCCTTCGATGTAACCGCGCTCGACGCGGCGGTTGCCGTCGATCAGCACCTGATCCACCTGAACCGGAGAAGCCATCCCGACGACCGGTATCAACCATAGCGATATCAGCCAGATTATCCAACGATTCTTCATGCATCCATTACTCCGAACAGGCAAGAAAGTGGGTCATTATAGGTAAAGATCGCGAGGGTGTAAACCCCCTCAAACGCCGGCGGCTCCGAGCACCAGGGGTTTTGGCGCATGGCGGAACACCGTGGCGGGCCGTGCCGGCATACATCAGGCGCAATCCGCGATCCGGCCGTCCGCCATATGGACAATGCGATCGAGCCCCGCGGCCAACCGCGCATCGTGGGTCACCACAACCAGGGTAAGTCCGCGGGTGTCATGAAGCCGTGTCAACAGGTTGTAGATGCCGTCCGAAGTGGCGCTGTCGAGGTTGCCGGTCGGTTCGTCGGCAAGCAGAACCCGGGGCGACATGATCAGCGCCCGGGCAATGGCCACCCGCTGCTGTTCTCCCCCGGAGAGTTCGCCAGGCTTATGGCTCAGTCGCGGCTCGAGTCCGACTTCGCAAAGCAGGTCTTTGGCGGCGGCTTCGGCCCTGGAGCGGGACCAGCGGGCGATCAGGGCCGGCATCATGACGTTTTCCAGCGCCGTGAACTCCGGAAGCAGCTGATGAAACTGGAAAACAAAACCGAGGGTGCGGTTGCGGAAAGCATCGAGTTCGGCGCCGCGCAGCCGGAAAATATCCTGACCGTCATACCGCACATCGCCGCTGCTCGGCTGATCCAGCCCGCCGAGAATATGCATCAGGGAGGTTTTGCCCGCGCCCGAGGCGCCGACGACCGCCACCCGTTCCCCCATGGCGATTTCAAGATCGACATGGGACAGGACATCGACCCGACGGCTGCCGCTGACAAAACTTTTGCACAAGCCCTGGACTTCTATCACCCTTCCCCCTACTCGTAGCGCAGAGCTTCGCCCGGATCCATCCGTGAAGCCCGCCATGCCGGATAAATGGTCGCCAGCAGACAGATAACCATGGCCGTCAGCGCCACCGCGATCACATCATCCGCGTTGACAACCGAAGGAAACCGCTCCATGCCATAAACGGCCTGGTCGAAAATCCGCACCTTGAGCAATCTTTCCAGCCCCTTGATGATGGGATCGGCATTGCCGGCCAGGGTCACACCCAGCAGCGTACCCAGCGCGGTGCCGAGGGAACCGACGATCAGACCCTGGAACACGAAGATCTGCAGGATGCTGCGGGAGTTCGCACCCATGGAGCGGAGGATGGCGATATCCTTGTGCTTTTCCATGACAATCATGATCAGGGTGGTGGCGATATTGAACGCCGCCACCAGTACGATGATGCCCAGCACGATAAAAAGACCCAGCTTTTCAAGTTTGAGGGCGGACAGAAAGGAACCGAACAGGTCCTCCCAGGAGCTGACCAGATACGGGTAGGGCAGGCTGTCACGCAGTCTCTGCGTCACCTGCCGCGATTGCTCGAAGGACACCAGTTCGATTTCCACGCCGCTGGCCTGCCCGTTGGCGTCGAGAAACTGTTGGGCCTGACGCAGATCGACGTAGGCGAAGTAGGCATCGAGAAAACCTCCCCGGTGCTGGAAAATACCCGCAACCCGGAAGGGTTTCATCTTGGGGATAAGACCGAACGGCGTAACATTGAATTTCGGCGGAATGACATTGACCGTATCGCCGAGGCCAACCCCGAGGGTCGATGCCGTATCGAGACCCAGCACGATGCCGGGCGGGCCGTCACTGCCGCTGTACAGCGCGGCCTGAACCTGCTCGTCGGTAGACTGAAAAAACGGCTGCCGAAAAACCTTGTTTCCCCGCTCGATCCCCTTGACGTTCACCGCGGCCACATTGCCCCGGGCCAGCAGCATGGCCTCCTTGCTTACAAAGGGGTTTACCGCCACGGCCTCCGGCACCTGTTGCCTGACGGTTTTCACCAGTTGCGGGTAGCCGTCGATGGCACCGCCCTGCTGCTGAATCAGGACATGAGGCACGTTGCCGAGAATCTGCTGGCGCACGCCGTCATGAAAACCGGTCATGACCGCCAGCACCACGATGAGCGCGGCAACCCCGAGGGTTACTCCGGCAATGGAGATGAAGGAAATGACCGAGATAAAGGTCTGCTTGCGTTTGGCCCGCAGATACCGCAGGCTGACAAACCATTCGTAACCCATGGATCTCCCGCAGGTAAAAAGGGGGCGGTGCCAGCAAACAACACCGCCCCACACAAAAATTATCTTGCTTCGGGGCGCAACTGGGGAAACAGGATGACTTCCCGGATCGAGGGCGCATCGGTCAACAGCATCACCAGCCGGTCGATACCGATCCCTTCGCCGGCGGTGGGCGGAAGTCCGTACTCCAGGGCGCGGATATAATCCTCGTCCATGGCATGCGCCTCTTCGTCACCGGCTTCCTTTTCCAGAAGCTGTTTGGCAAAACGCTCTTTCTGGTCGATGGGGTCATTGAGTTCGGAAAAGGCGTTGGCCAGCTCGCGCCCAACCGCGAACAGTTCAAAACGGTCCACGACCTCGGGATTGCTGTCGTTTTTACGTGACAGGGGCGACACTTCCGTCGGGTACTGGGTGACAAAGGTCGGATTCCACAGCTTCGGTTCCGCCACCTCGTCGAAAATTTCGGTCAGCAGCTTGCCATGGCCGATGCCGTCGTCGAAATCGAGACCCAGACTGCGGGCATAAGCCAGGCAGCGGCTTTTGTCCTCAAGCACATCCGGCTCCACGTCCCCGTATTTGAGAATCGCCTCCTTGACGGTGAGACGGTCCCACGGCGCGCTGAGATCCACCTCGCGGCCGCCATAGGAAAACCTGAGGGACCCGACCACCTCTTGCGCCACGTGGCAGACCAGCTTTTCAGTGAAATCCATCAAATCCTCGTAGGTGGCGTAGGCCTGATAAAATTCCATCATGGTGAATTCGGGATTGTGCTGAATGGAAATCCCTTCGTTGCGGAAATTACGATTGATTTCGAATACCCGATCGAAACCGCCCACCACCAGACGTTTGAGGTAGAGTTCCGGCGCGATGCGCAGAAACAGGTCCATCTTCAGGGTATTGTGATGGGTCACAAAAGGCCGCGCGGTGGCGCCGCCGGCAACCGGCTGCATCATGGGAGTCTCGACTTCCAGAAAGTCATTATCCACCATGTAATTGCGGATCAGGCTGATGATCCGGCTGCGCTTACGGAATACCTCCTGAACTTCCGGGTTGACGATCAGATCGAGATAACGCTGCCGGTAGCGCGTCTCCACGTCGGTCAGGCCATGCCATTTTTCGGGCAGGGGCTGCAGCGATTTGGTCAGCAACCGGACCGAATCGGCACGCAGGGACAATTCGTTGGTTTTGGTGCGAAACGGCTTGCCGGTAATGCCGACAATATCACCGATATCCAGCCCGCGAAACGCCTGGAAAGCGTCCTCCCCGACATTGTCGCGGCTCACGAAAACCTGCAGCCGGCCGCTGCGGTCCTGGATCTGTATAAAGGCAGCCTTGCCGAAGTCACGCCGCGCCATCATGCGCCCGGCCAGGGCATACAGAGCGTCGCATCCTTCGAGTGCGGCAGCGTCCTGCTCCCCGTGGGCATCGACCACATCCCCGGAGGTGGCCGTCACCGTAAAATCATTGGCATAAGGGTTGATACCCTGGTTGCGATACTCCTCCAGTTTGGCCCGGCGCTGCAGCAGCAGATCGTTGAGTTCTTCCATTTTTCCCTTTCCTTTTCCTTCCGGTTTGGCAAACAAGGCACCTTAAACAATGCCCCCGGGCAAGTCAAGGAGAAAGCCTGTTTTTACTGGCGGTTCGGAGCCGTCAGGCGGCCCGTTTCACAGCGGCCGGAGACTACTTTTCCGACAGCAGATAAGCCTCGATGAAGCCGTCAAGATCACCATCCAGAACCGCATCGGTGTTGCCGGTTTCGAACCCGGTGCGGTGATCCTTCACCATGCGGTAGGGATGCAGCACGTAGGACCGGATCTGGCTGCCCCAGCCGATCTCCATTTTTTCTCCGGCGATAGCCGACGCTTCCTCTTCCTTTTTACGCAGCTCCAGTTCGTACAGGCGCGCCTTGAGCTGTTTCATGGCCGTGGCCCGGTTTTTGTGCTGCGAGCGCTCGTTCTGGCAGGCTGCCACAATGCCGGTGGGAACATGGGTGATGCGTATCGCCGAGTCGGTCTTGTTGACGTGCTGGCCGCCAGCGCCGCTCGATCTGTAGGTGTCGACCTTGAGGTCCTTTTCATTGATTTCAACCTCAACGTCGTCCGGCAGCTCCGGAAAAACGAACACCGAGCAAAAGGAGGTATGCCGCCGTGCATTGGAATCAAAGGGAGAAATCCTCACCAGGCGATGGATGCCGATTTCCGCCCGCAACCAGCCATAGGCATGATCGCCGCTCACCGTCAGGGTCGCGCCCTTGATGCCCGCGTCTTCACAGGGCTGGTAATCGGTGATTTCCGCCTTGAATCCCTTTTTTTCGAAAAACCGTAGATACATGCGCAGCAGTATGTCGGCCCAATCCTGGGCCTCGGTGCCGCCGGCGCCGGCCGTGATGCTGAAAATGGCGTTACACGCATCGTGCTCGCCGGAGAGCATGCGGGTCAGTTCCATTTTTTGAATGCGGCGTTCCACCTCGGGCAGCAGCCCGCTGATTTCATCCAGGACCGCCTGGTCCTGCCCCTCGGCACCGAGTTCCGACAGAACCCGCAGGTCGTCGATTTCCCGGTGTGCCTCTTCGATTCCGGCTACCTGTTTTTCCAGGCCGGTGCGTTCCCGAAGCAGGTCCTGGGCACGGTCCCCCGCGTCCCAGAAGCCTGGACGGGCCATTTCCGCTTCGAGCTCGGCGATGCGTTCCTTCTTGGCATCGACATCAAAGATGCCTCCTCAGCTCGTCGAGCTTGTCCTGGAGGAAATTCAACATGTCATTGACTTCACGATACATATACCTGCCTCTTTCCGGCTTTGCACGGTGTCGACCCCCCAGACGGGCAGAATCGGCCATGCCGAAGTATTAAAGGTAGAATCCATCCGGAAACTCCGGATAAAAACGGGATAGAATGGACCAGGGAAGAGGGCCCGCCCGGGAACCGCTTCACTGTTAGGCGGCGCGATTATATCGGCTTGCCTTGCCGGGGGCAAGGTGTTGTTGCGAACCGGGATACTGTTCATAACCACAGTGCCACGCCCTTTGGGCAATGCACAACCAAGAACCGCCGTACCGGCAGACCGCAAAGCACGCCGCGCAGGCCTCCGGACCCAAAAACCGGGCAGTCATGCACAAACCTTTTTTCAGGGCCGGAATCAACCACTGTTTTTCCCTTGTCTTTCCTGCGGTTGGATGATTTTTCTCGCGAAATATTTTTTTCGATATAAGGTATTTTTTTACCTTTTTGTCTTGACTTTAACCCTGAATCTTCCTAGAAGGTTGCATCCTGAAAGCGCGGAATCAAGGATCCATCGCAATCTGCAGACAGAGCAGACAGATTGTGGATTGAAGGGGGTATTCTGCCCGAAAGCCTCGCTTCGGACCGCGTTTTGATCCGACGGTTGAAGATCTCCACGGCCTTGTCCCGATGACCTGGCTGCATTGAAGCACTTTGTTGCAGGTAATTTTCCAACCAAATCTAGGAGGAACACCATGGACGCAAAACAAGTCATTGACCAGATGGTTGAAAAGGCCCAGGTCGCCCTGGCCGAGATGAAAAAGCTCAACCAGGAACAGACCGACGCCATCTGCGAAGCGGTTGCCAAAGCGATCGAGGCAAACAAGGAAGAACTGGCCAAAATGGCTGTTGAGGAAACCCGCCTCGGCAAGTACGAAGATAAAGTGATCAAAAACCACTTCGGCTCCACCGTCATCTGGAACGACATGAAAGGCGTGAAGACCGTCGGCGTCGTCAAGGACGAAAACGACATCATCGAAATCGCCGAGCCTTACGGTGTCATCGCTGGCGTTACTCCGACCACCAACCCCACTTCGACGGTAAGCTTCAAGATCCTTTCGGCCCTCAAAGGCCGCAACGTGATCATCCTCGGCTTCCATCCCCGCGCCCAGAAATGCTCCGCCAAAACCGCGGATCTGGCCCTCGAAGCCGCGATCGCCGCAGGCGCCCCCAAAGACTGCATCCAGTACATCGAGCAGCCTTCCATCGAAGCCACCAACGCCCTGATGACCAACCCGGGCGTTGCCGTTATTCTGGCCACCGGTGGCGGCGCCATGGTCAAGGCCGCTTACAGCTCCGGCAACCCCGCCTACGGCGTCGGCGCCGGCGGCTGCCCTGTGTATGTCGCCAGCGATGCCGATCTCGACCAGGCCATGGCCGACGTGCTGCTGTCCAAAAACTTCGACCATGGTGTTGTCTGCGCATCCGAGCAGAACCTGATCTTCGACAACCCCGCAACCGCCGAAAAAGCCATCGCCAAACTGAAAGAACTCGGCGCTTATATCTGTAATGACGA
>NZ_JBFWJQ010000055.1:0-14968 GCF_050253115.1 Syntrophotalea sp. | reverse complement strand
CTACCCCTCTGCCGGAATGGAATACATTACCCCCAAAACGATTGCGATAAACAAGTCGGTCCTTAAACAAGGAAAAACCAGACTGTGCAATAAAAACCCACCGGAACTGCAATGGTCCGCTAAAGGCTATACTTAAACCTAATAAAGCGCCTGGATAAAAAACGATGTGGGACTTTACCCAGGGAAAAGTCCCACTTCCCAGCCTATCCTGATACGTGACCGGCAAAACATTGAAGTTGCCGATCTTCAGAGTCGGTTTTATTCGTCTCTTTCGTAATCAACGATACGTGCAGCGACCGACTTGATGCTCAGAAGGTCAATGTAGTTGATGTTGTTGCCCAGATAGTTGTTGCCGTCGGTACCGCAACCCAGGGTGAGTGAGGGCGGAAGCTTGTTGTAGATAAGCCCGATGCTGCCGTGTACCGCAGGCTGGTTCAGGAGCAGTCGATTGGCAGGGATCTCCAGGGCGAACTTGTCGATGACCTTTTCGTCCTGTGCATGGATAACGGCCGTGTGGCCGGCGCCACCCCAGCGGAGCTGGCTCTTGGCTGCTTCAATCGCTTCATCGGTGCTGTTGTAGCTGATGTAACCGAGCACCGGAGACAGTTTTTCGTGGCTGAACCAGTCCTCGGGACCAATGCTCTTCAGGGGCACGAGCAGCAGCTTCACATCTTCAGGGACCTCGAAACCGGCGATCTTGGCAATAACCTGGGGCGATTTACCTACGATTGCCACGGCCGGAACGCCTCTTTCCTTGTCGAACATAACCGCTTCGAGTTTTGCCTTCTGCTCGTCATTGACCAGATAGGCGCCTCGCTCAACCAGCATCTTCACGCCTTTTTCAGCGATGGCCGGATCGTCGAAAATCACCGACTGGTCGGAGGAGCAGATGGTGCCGTTGTCAAAGGTCTTGGAAGCGATGACGTTATTGATCGCGACGCTGAGTTTGGCGGATTTCGAGATAAACACAGGGGTATTGCCTGCGCCGACGCCAATCGCGGGGTGACCGGAGCTGTAAGCGGATTTAACCATGGCATTGCCGCCGGTGGCCAGAATCAGATTCACGCCCGGGTGTTTGAACAGCAGATTGGTCGCTTCAATGGAGGGGGTTTCAATCCACTGGATGCAGTGCTCTGGAGCACCGGCAGAGACAGCCGCGTCGCGCAAAACTCTCGCCGCTTCGACACTGCACTTCTGCGCGCGGGGATGGCAGGCAAAAATGATCGCATTGCGGGTCTTCATGGCGATCAGAGCCTTGAACATGACGGTCGAAGTGGGGTTGGTCGTCGGCGTTGCGGCGGCGAGCACACCAAAAGGCTCAGCCACGTACTTCACGCCATCTTCTTCCCTGATGACGCCAACGGATTTCTTGTCCTTGAAATACTCGTACACCACATGGGCGCCAAGATGATTCTTGATGGCTTTGTGGTCAGCGCGGCCGATGCCGGTTTCCTCAACGGCCATCTCTGCGAGTTTGACTTCGTTGGCAACGCTGGCCGCATCCATGGCCGCGGTAATCTTGTCAACCTGTTCCTGGGTGAAGAGCTTGAATTCGTCGGCAGCCTTGCGAGCGTTGGCTACCAATTGGTCGATCATTTCCTTAGCCATACCTAATCCTCCTAGTCTTGTTGTTGATTGTTCACCTTACCCAGACATCTAAAGAAACGCATAAAACAAGCGCTTCCGCACAAAAGGCGCGCGGGTAGACAACCCGCAACCGGGTTTTACAGGTTCACGGACTGCGCAGGCCAACCATCCTGCTATAAGGCAAATGAACAATATAGACGTAAAAGCCATGAAACCATCGAGGCAACAATCTTCGTTGCGCCGAAACTCACGACCTAGAACAGCGTATCACAAGCTCTTTCATAACCTGGATATTTGGTACTTATAACAGAGTGCCTTATGCCTTGCAAGTAAATTATTCCCCGGGAGAGGGGCATTCTCACCACCCTCAAAACGAGGCACGGCAAACCCGACAGCTCCCCTTCAATCCAGTGTTCCATACTATAAAACCCGGAAGGGCAGACACTATCGAACAATGGTCGCAGGACAAAAAAATGCGCGCCGGTCAGGAGGGAAAAACCATGCGCGCCAAGAGTTGGACTGTGGTGGTTGCCAGTGTGTCCCATTTGTTTTTCAGGTTACCATCCCCAATCGATTTTGCAAGCAGGCCTTCGAGATTTATCCACGCCGCCGATGCCAGGGACCGTTTATCGGGATGTCGGAAATGGCTTCAAAACCTGGTTATTTTCCGAACAGGAAACAACCCTGCCTCATTATTGGAAAACACCAACCGGCAACCTTCCGGCGTTTCGTAACCGTTTTCAAAACGGATCGTTCCGGGTTATAGGAAAATGTTGTTTCGCCCATGGCGGAGGTATTTTCGCGAAGCAAAAGCACAGGGGGCCAAACACATTCAGTGTCTGGCCCCCTGTGCTTTTATTGGTGGAGCTGAGCGGGCTCGAACCGCCGACCTACGCGTTGCGAACGCGTCGCTCTCCCGACTGAGCTACAGCCCCGTTATCTTTTCCTGCGTCTTTCAGGTAAACGGCCGATGTCTGTCCAACGCCTGGCATGATGGTGACGCATGCGGCAGACGCAGAACGAATCGCGCCCCGAGTTCCGTATTCTGAACCTCGATTTCTCCCCGATGATGCTCCAGAATGCGATGCACAATGGATAATCCAAGACCGGTACCCTGTTTGCGGGTGGTAAAAAAGGGATTGAATATATTGCGCAGAATGGTCACCGGAATACCACCGCCGGTATCTTCTATCTCCACCGCCGCGGCACGATCTCCCCGCAACATAGTGCTATATGCCCGCACCACGAGCGATCCCCCCTCGGGCATGGCCTGCCGGGCATTATCAATAAGATTGATCACGGCCTGACGCAGTTTCTGGACATCTCCCTGAACCGGGGGCACGTCCTCGCCAAATTCCCTGACCAGCCGTATGTTCCCTTTTCGCAGAGAATCATCCTCGAGAATCAGAACCTCGTCAAGCATTTTTATGATATCGCATTCGGAAATGCACAACATCTGTTTTTTGGAAAAGGCGAGAATGTTCGTCAGCATCTCTTCCATGCGCCGCACCTCACGCACAATAATCTCACTGTATTCCCGCTCCCGGCTCGCTTCGGGCAGGACATTTGCCAGGCGGCGGGCAAACCCGCCGATGCAGACCAGCGGGTTGCGCAGTTCATGGGTCACGGAGGCCGCCGTCTCGCCGAGAGCGGCCATTTTTTCCCCCTGAATGAGACGCTCCTGAGTCTCCCGCAGATCCTGATGAGAAGTTTCGAGCCGGCTCAGCAGCATGGAATTTTCCATTGCCTGAGCGGCCTGATTGGCGAACAGTTCAAGAAACCGTCGCCGCGCCAGAAGCTCCGGTCGGTCCAGACTGGAACTGTTTACCACCAGTACGCCAAGAGCACGGCTCCGGCCACGCAACGGCACTACCGCGCAGGCGTCAAAGCCAAGAGTTTCTGAAAGCCGGCCGAAAGACCCTTCTCCCTTTCGGGTATCGGTAATAAAAATCAGCCTGTCCTCCAGCAAGGCCCGCGACAACGGATTGTTTTTGTCCGAGAGGGAAAGTCGCTGTTTGAAAACCTTCTGGCAGAATTCATCCTGCCTCTGCCGCTCGCAGATATCCGCCGTAATTGTCGGCAATTCCCATTCGGCCTCACCCTCTTCCCGACAGAACAGATAGCGGGCGGAGACATGCGTAACTCCTACCATTCCCTGCAAGACGCCACTGCGTTCATTGGCCAGAAAAAGCATCGCTCTTTCAAAGCCGCCCCCCCAGGAAATGGTTACAGCCGACAGAATCAGATGCATCAACTCGTCCAGGCGCAAGGTGCCGTGCATGGCTCTCGAGATGCGGTACAGAAGGGAAATTTCGTGAAGTTTTCGGGTGTTTTCCCGCAGCAGCAGGGTGCGGTCCTGCAGGGCTTCGAGCCGTTCAAGGTTTTGAGCCGCCAGCCCTGCCAGCTTGTGCAGAAAAGACTGCCGGGTTCCCAGATCCAGGGCGCCACAGCGCCCGTCTTCAGCCAGGAAGAGGGTGCCGCGCAAACGCCCCTGAAATACCAGCGGCCAGCAAACGGCTTTAGCTGCCATACCGGAACCAGCGACAAGGTGCATCCGGGTATCGGCAAGGACGCGAGCACCGAGGTCCAGTTCCATGTCCTCAAAAGTACCCAGATCGGCCTGGCGGTGGGAACTCAGGCGAACCTGGGACCGACCCAGCACTGCCGCACCGTGCAACGGCCGAAGAATAACGCAGGCCACACCACCGTCGCTTTCAAGCACGCGCCAGATCTCATTCAGCAACGATTCCAGATCCGCGGTGCCTCCCAGGGCACGCGCCAGGTCGGCCAGAAGAAGCGCATGGCGCAACGTCTGCTGCTGCGAACGGCCGTCAAGATGCTGCCGCAATTGGCCAGCCAGGATCATGCTGACGTTTCCGGCCAACTGCTGCACGGATGGAGCCAGGGATAAAGAATCGGCAAGGCAGAAAGAGAGAATTCCCAACTCGCGGCCTGATGCCATGGCGGCAACATGAAAAAAACCGGGCGGGGAGGCAACCGGACAGCAGCCGTCGGAAGATTGCGTGGCGAAAACGCGGGGCCTTTCACAGGGTGGCGAAGCATTGGCGTCCGATGCCGCCACGATGGCGGTACCAACGCCGGACGCGCTTCCCGGGTACCAAAAAAACGCTCCCGCCACAGGCAGGGAGCGCTCCAGACAAGCCAATATCTCTTTGCATTTTTCCAGGGGAGAACGATGCTCGCCAACAGCGATGCACAACACCTGGTGAAGAATCGAGCATTCATTGCAGGCCATCGCACTCCCCGATCCGCCCATTTCCTAGAAGAGCAGGGTCATCCAATCTTTTCCTTGCGTTCCTGCTCTGTTTTGCAGTCGATGCAAAGCGTCGTTACAGGACGGGCACGAAGCCGTTCGATGCCAATTGGCTCCTCGCAACATTCGCACTCGCCAAAAGTACCGTGCTCGATCCGCTCCAGGGCCTGGCGAATCTTCATAATCAGCTTGCGCTCGCGATCGCGGATGCGCAATTCGAAATTGCGGTCCGATTCCAGGGAAGCCCGGTCGGTCGGGTCGGGGAAATTGCTCTGGTCATCGGTCATCTCCGAAACAGTTTTTCCGGCATCCCGCAGCAGCGCTTCCAACTGAGATTCAAGGAGCCCCTTGAACTCTTTCAGTGTTTCCTGATCCATGCAATTCTCCTTGTGCTATATGGGCTTGCAAATGTAAATGAAATCGATTGTCAAGTCAACAGAAATGGCTCGTAGCCGCTTGTAGCGGGCCGTATCAGGTCAGAGGCTCCTTTCCAGATGCCATCCCGGAAAACCCTGACAGCCAAATTTAACAGGAAACTCCAGTTGCGCAACTTGCAGACACAAAATCATTCCTGCCGGAGAAAAGTGCCGCTCTTGCCACCGTGCTTTTCCATGAGCCGGATTTCAGACACCACCATTTCCTTGTCGACCGCCTTGCACATATCATAAATTGCCAGGCCCGCGACCGCAACCGCCATTAATGCCTCCATCTCCACACCGGTCTGCCCGGTCACGCGCACCCGGGCCTCGATCTCGACGCGACCTTGACCGGGATGCGGCGTAAAGTCCACGGAAACCGATGACAGCAACAGCGGATGGCACAAAGGGATAAGGTCAGGGGTCTTTTTGGCGGCCATGATTCCGGCAACCCGCGCCACCGCCCACACATCTCCCTTGGCCATCTCACCGCTCATGATAAGTTTCAGGGTCGATTCCTTCATGCGCACTTCACCGCGGGCAATCGCCAGACGATCCGTGGCATTCTTTTCGCCGACATCCACCATGATCGCCTTGCCGTTTTCATCCAGATGGGTCAAACCTTCGTTCATCATTCCTCCTCAGTCCAGGATAGTGCCATCTCCTCCGGCATCAGCCCGAGAGAAGAATGGTAGGGAAAAAACGCCAGGCTTACAGGCCCGGCCGGGGCTACGGCGCGCACGACCTGCCGCAGTTCATCAGGCGAAACATCCTGCGAGCTGACGAAATCGCGCGCCTGCAGCTTGAGCAGCAATCCTGCCGGATTGAGCAAATCGCGAACTCCGGCCTGAGCCAGCTCGGAAACCTTGGCGATGGCCGCGGCTACCGGCAACGAAAGCTCCGCGGACATCTGCCGGTGATAAGCCATGATCGCCACATATTCGAAACCGGATTTCAGCGCCTGCGCGTAATCCTGAGAGAACCACGCCAATCCATGCCGCGGGGAAGTCAGCACCTCATAGGGAAGATTCAGCGCAAAAGGCAAACCCGGCCGCACTTCCTGCGCTGCGGAGCGTAAATGTTCGGCCAACCCCAGCAAATGGCGGTTTTTCCAGACCGCCCACTCGGAAAAAGCCGGCCCCAGACGACCGACACGCACCTTGCCGTCGGGACCCCGTACGGTTTCAGCGAAAAGCTCGCCAGGCAGATAAAAACGTCCGGTATCCTTGAGACTGGCACTCAGGGCCGCACGGGAGAACCCTTCGGTCTGGCGCAACACCAGGTCATCCTGCAACAGCACGCCATCAATGGGATAACGGGCCAGATCCCTGAACAAAGCGGCCAGACGCTGGTGAACTTCCGGATTAAAAGGATCGAGGGCCTCGCAGGGAATGATGCAACCACTGCCGGGATCATAGCGCCGCCCCTTCCATTCCTCGTTTCCGGACAACGGCGTGCTCAGCGTGGTCATCCAGGCGAAAACCTTCAATCCGGCAGCGTGCGCCAGTTCCGTCAGGGCGCCGAGAGCATCCGCCACCACCGGTGCCCCATCGGTAGCGAAGTAAACTCCGGCGGGCGCCTGCGGTTCGATAAAAGCATAGAAACGATCCCCGGGCCGCTGGAAAACGCGAAGGATTACCGTATCGAGCCCCATGCGCCGCATTCGGGCAAATTCGGCGGCGACTTCGGGAAAGTTGCGGCTGGCGAGATAGCTGACCTGGGCTGCGCGGATGTGCTGTGCGGCGCCGCATTGCAGAGCGGTCGACAGCAGTAGCCCGGCAACCAGCATCCAACGCACGGCCCTGCGCGAACATCTCATGCGAACACCTCGTCCAGTGCCTGCTCGACGCAGCGCACCCCGCGCAACTCCATGCCGGGCGGCGCGTCAACCGCCTTTAGACAGCCCGCAGGCAGATAGCAGCGGTCGAACCCGAGACGCGCGGCCTCCCGTACCCGCAATTCCGGCCGGGACACGGCCCGCACTTCGCCCGCCAGGCCGACCTCACCAAACAGCATAAGGCTGGCAGGCACCGGGCGGTTCAAATGGCTGGATGCCAGGGCAGCGATAACGCCGAGATCAACGCCCGGCTCGGACAGGCGAACCCCGCCGGCGACATTGAAGAAAATATCCTGGTTGAGCATCGAAAGTCCGACCTTTTTTTCCAGCACGGCAACCAGCAGGGCCACCCGGTTGGGATCGATGCCGATGGCGGTACGGCGCGGCTGGCCAAAATTACTGGTCGATACCAGTGCCTGCAATTCAACCAGGATCGGACGGCTCCCCTCCAGGGTCGGCACCACCACACTGCCGGCCGCCCCCTCGGGACGTTCCGCCAGAAACAGCTCGGAGGGATTGGGCACCTCGGCCAGGCCGCCCTCCTTCATCTCGAATACGCCGATTTCATTGGTCGAGCCGAAGCGATTCTTGACCGCCCGCAATACCCGGTAGGGATGCCCGGCATCCCCTTCGAAATAAAGGACCGTATCGACCATGTGTTCGAGCATGCGCGGCCCGGCAATGGCGCCGTCCTTGGTGACATGGCCGGTAATGAAAGTCGATACCCCCTGGCCCTTGGCCAGATGCATAAGGCGACCGGCACATTCGCGCACCTGGCTGACACTGCCGGGCGCCGATTCGAGATCGGCCGTAAATATGGTCTGAATGGAATCCACCACCAGAAAACGGGGACGCAGTTCACGCACCCGTTCCAGAATAATTTCAAGCGAGGTCTCGGAGACCAGGAACAGGTCGCCGGCGCCGACATTGAGACGCTCACCGCGCATCTTGACCTGGCGTGTGGATTCCTCGGCGGTAACGTACAGCACCGCACCGGTAGCTGCCAGCCGGTCGACGGCCTGCAGCAAAAGGGTCGACTTGCCGATGCCGGGATCGCCGCCAATGAGCACCAGAGATCCCGGCACTACACCGCCACCCAGCACCCGGTCGAGCTCCGACAGGCCGCACAGGCAGCGCTGCTCGGCGGTGGTCGCCACCTCGCAGAGACGCTGCGGCGTGGCAGAAGACGCGAGGGCAACGCCTCCGCGACGCTGCGAAGGGCCCGCCTCGCGCCGCTCCTCCACCATGGCGTCCCACTGGCCGCAATCGGGACAGCGCCCGAGCCATTTGGGACTTTGGTAACCGCAGTGCTGGCAGATGTAACAGCTCTTTATCTTCAAACGATGTTCTCCCCGATAAGGGCGCCATTTTATGGTCTTTGCCGGCAGGTGTCAATGACACCCTGAACCGATGCCCGGGAATCGCGATTGCGATTCGCACCGGCAGAATCAACCTGCGGGTGGACCTCGAAGGCCGTTTTCTGCTATATTGCATCTTTTGGACAGTCGCAAGCCCGGATCGTGCCGGGCCTTTTTATCTTCAACCGGTTTTGTCTCCGAACATCCGCGGACGGAAACCGCTTTACGAAGGACCTCTTCGAAGCCATGCTGGATAACCGCATCATCACCATCTTACGGGATATCGTCGGCAAACAATACGTCTCCACCGAACAGGCCGATCGCATCTGTTATTCCTACGATGCCACACAGCAGCAATTTTTCCCCGATGTCATCGTGCGCCCCGCAGACGCCGCACAGGTCAGCCTGATCCTGAAAATGGCCAACGCTGAAAATCTCCCCGTCTACCCTCGGGGCGCCGGCAGCGGATTCACCGGCGGCAGCGTTCCGATCCGGGGAGGCATCGCCCTGGTACTGACCCGGCTGAACCGCATCCTGCGCATCGACCAGGACAACCTCATCGCCGAAGTGGAACCGGGAGTCGTCACCGCCACCCTGCAAAAAGCGGTGGAGGAGGTGGGCTTGTTCTACCCTCCCGATCCCGCCTCGCTGAAATTCAGCACACTTGGAGGCAACGTCGCCGAATGCGCTGGCGGTCCGCGCTGTGTCAAATACGGGGTCACCAAGGACTACGTTCTCGGTCTGGAAGTCGTCACCCCGACCGGCGACATCATCCGCACCGGCGGAGAAACCATGAAAGGGGTGGTCGGCTACGATCTGACCAAGCTGATGGTCGGCAGCGAAGGCACCCTCGGGGTCATCACCAGAATCATCCTCAAACTTCTGCCCAGGCCTGAAGCCAAAAAAACCATGCTGGTCATGTTCGATTCCATCGACGGTGCCGCCCAGGCCGTATCGAACATCATCCGCGGCAAAATCATTCCCACCACGCTCGAGTTCATGGACGCGACGGCCCTGGCCTGCGTGCGCCAGAATGCCAACCTCGATATTCCCGAGTCGGCTCGCGCGGTGTTGATCATCGAGGTCGACGGCGACCGGGAATTGCTGGAACGGCAGGCCACCCGCATCCTCGAAATCGCATCTCCGCTCGGCGTGGTGCACACCAGCATCGCCGCCACCGACGAGGAAAGCGAGCGGCTCTGGCAGGTACGGCGCAGCGTCTCGCCAAGCCTGCGCAAAGTCAATCCCGATAAATATAACGAAGATATCTGCGTGCCGCGCAGCAAGCTTCCCGATATGATCCGCGCCATCGAGAGCATTTCCAACAGGCTGGAAATTCCCATCGTCAACTTCGGACATGCCGGAGACGGCAACATCCACGTCAACATCATGGTCGACCGTTCCCTCCAGGGACAGGAAGAAAAGGCCGAAACGGCCATCCGCGAGATTTTCGCCAAGACACTGGAACTCGGCGGAACCATGAGCGGTGAACACGGCGTCGGCACCAGCAAGGCACCCTACCTCGGCATGGAGCTTGACCCGGCGACCATGGCCTGCATGAAGACCATCAAGCACGCTCTGGACCCGAAGCAGATCCTCAATCCGGGGAAAATCTTCCCGGTTGATGGCCCAACGGCATGATCGAGATCACGCCGTTGATGGGCCCGAAGCCAGGAAAACGCACAACACCAGGCGGCCCGACCGCCCTACGGAACAATACATGAGCAAACATCAGGACATAGAAGATTACCGGAAAAACCTGCGCGAATGCGTCAAATGCGGCACCTGCAGGGCACACTGCCCGGTGTTCAGCCAGGTCCAGTCCGAAGCGGTGGTGGCACGGGGCAAGATATCCCTTGCACAGGCTTTGCTGGATGGCAAGATCGATCTCGACCGCCGGTTTATCAGCGATATTTCCCAATGCCTGGCCTGTGGCCGCTGCGTCAAGGAATGCCCCAATCAGGTGCCGACCGACCAGATTATTCTGGCTTTGCGACGCCGCATAGGACGGGAAAAGGGACTGACCCTGTTCGGCCGCGGCGTTGCCACGGTACTGCAACGCCCCTGGCTGATGAACCTGCTGACCCGAATGGGTCGCATGTTCTCCTGGCTGGCCCTGCGCCGCGTTCCCGGCAGCAGCGGCCTGCGCCTGCGCTTTCCGGCGCCCTACATCAGCCGAGACCGCACGCTCCCGGAAATCGCACCCCGGACTTTTCGCCAGAGCCATCCCGAATTCATCGCGGGAGAGCCCGACAAACCCCTGGTGACCTTTTTCACCGGCTGCATGATCAATTACGTGCTTCCGGAAATCGGCGACAGCGTTGTAGCCGTCCTGCAGAATCTCGGCATGAACATTCTCATCCCCAGAGACCAGGGATGCTGCGGATTGCCGGCGCTTTGCGCCGGCGACGGCCAAGCCGCGGCGCGGCTTGCGGACCGCAACCTGGAGGCCCTGACGGCGCACAAGGCCGATGTCATCATCACCGCCTGCGCCTCCTGCCACAGCGGTTTGACCAGGCATTTTTGCGACCTCGGTCCGCAGCATGCGGCACTTTCCGACAAGGTCATGGATATCCATGAGTTTCTGATAAAGCAGGGAATAGAGGAAAAACTGCTGCGCATGCCCCGCCATGACAATCCGCGCCCCGTTGCCTACCATGTGCCTTGCCATCTGCGTCAGGCCGGGCTGAAGGATGCTCCTCCCCGTTTGCTGTCAGCGCTGCCCTCGGTACACATGGTCGACATGAAAAATGCCGATGCCTGTTGCGGTTTGGGGGGAACCTTTTCGGTCTACCATTACGATGTCAGCAAACAGCTTGGTGCCCTGAAAGCCGAAGGGATCCGGGACAGCGGCGCCGAAATCGTGGCGACCGCCTGCCCGGGATGTATCATGCAATTGCAGGACGCCATCAACCATGCGGGGCTGCCGCAAAAAGCATGTCATGTTCTGGAGCTGGTAGCCGACGGTCTGGCGGCGGCGGCGGAGAAAATATAAACCTTGCCTCGAAGGGAGACCGGCGGTGACGACACGCAAAAACGGAAACGGCCCCGGAAGCTTGACGCTTCCGGGGCCGCACGAAGCAGAAAGCAATACGTCTCAGCCGCCGATGCCGTGCATACGGCGCTTGCCCTGACGGAAGTCCTTTTCCCCGATGTGATGGCGTTCGGGTTTGGCGCAGGCGGCGTTGCGAAGAATTGCCTCGAGGTCCGCATCGCTGGCGTTGCGACGCAAGGCACCGCGCAGATCGATTTCCTCAGTGGAAAACAGGCAGGGTCGGATGCGCCCATCGGCCGTGATGCGCATGCGGTTGCATTCGCCACAGAAATGCTCCGAAACCGCCGGAATCACACCGATATGACCCGGACTGTCGGGAAAATGAAACATGCGGGCCGGGCCAGCCGGGCCTTGCCGCAACTCGGAAACCAGCTTGCCGACATTTTCCAGCGCCTTGATGATATCGGCGGCCGGGAACATGTTGTCCGGTGTATAATCCAGACCGTCGCTGACCGGCATGAACTCAATGAAACGGACTTCCCACGGCTGATCGAGGGTCAGACGGGCAAAATCGGCAATTTCATCATCGTTGACTCCGCGAATCGGAACCATATTGATTTTAAGGGGCGTAAGACCAACGGCCTCCGCCGCATGCAAGCCATCGATGACTTTCTGCAGCCCGGCACGACGGGTGATCTCCAAAAACCGATCCTCCCGCAACGTATCGAGACTGACATTGACCCGACTCAGACCGGCCTTGCGCAGGTCCGCCGCCATGTCCGCCAGCAGGATGCCGTTGGTGGTGAGGGTGATTTCAATTTTTTTGGAAAGATCGGACATATCACGGATGAACTCGACGATGCCCTTGCGCACCAGCGGCTCGCCGCCGGTCACACGAATTTTTTTGACCCCGCAGCGAATCGCCACCGCCACCACGCGCAACATTTCCTCGTAGGAGAGGATATCGGCATGGTCGATGGTCTCAACCCCGCTGGCCGGCATGCAGTAACGACAGCGCAGATTGCACCGGTCGGTCACCGACAGCCGCAGATACTCTATGGTGCGCCCATAGTTGTCCTGCAATATGTTTTTGCTCTTTTTCACTGTTGTAAGGCCCCTGGCAAGACGAATTTCGTATACAGAAATGAAACTGCGTTTTATCGGATCAAACTAAACATTACCATCAAAAAGCGCGACAGGGCAAGAGGTATCGCTGCAGCAGCGGCGATATCACTGAAACCACGGACAGTTTCCATGCCGCTCCCGCACCGGAACGGGTCTCGGAGGGTTCAGACAACCCGGGTTCGCGTGCAGAAATTTCGGAGGTTGATTTTGTTATGAGTAAAGCTCTCGGTCTTTTTTCCGGGGGGCTCGACAGCACCCTTGCGGCCCTGACCCTCAAACGCCAGGGCGTCGCGGTCACCGGCATCGTATTCGTGACCCCCTTTTTCGGCGTGGAGCGGGCCCGACAGGCCGCCCGCCAGATCGATATTCCACTGATCGTCGAAAACATCGGCGACATCCACCTGGATATGCTGAAAAAACCCCGCTACGGCTACGGCAGAAATCTCAATCCCTGCATCGATTGCCACGCCCTGATGTTCCGACTGGCGGCGCGCCATGTCCAAAGTGGTAAATTTGATTTTCTATTTTCCGGGGAAGTTCTCGGCCAGCGCCCCATGAGCCAGAACTACAATGCCCTTCAGGCCGTCGCCAAACATGCCGGCAGCGCCGACATCATTCTGCGCCCCTTGTGCGCCCGGCTTCTGCCGCCAACCGCAATGGAGGAACAGGGTCTGGTTGCCCGTGAAAAGCTTCTCGACATCCAGGGCCGTTCCCGCAAGCGCCAGGAGGACTATGCCCGGCAATGGGACCTGCATGAATATCCCGGATCCGGGGGCGGTTGCCTTTTGACGGAAAAGTCCTTTACCGGCAAACTGCGGGACCTGCTGGAACATCAACCCGAATGCACCGTACAGGATATCGAAATCCTTAAACTCGGTCGACAGTTTCGCCTCTCCTGCTCGGCGAAGCTGACCTTGGGGCGCAACCAGGAAGACAATGAAAACCTGCAGGCCGCCGCCCGTCCGGGTTATATCCTGATGCATGCCCCGGAGTTTCGCGGCCCGACCGGTCTGATCAGCGGCAACCCGACACCAAACGACCTGTTGCTGGCGGCCGCCATCGTCGCCGGCTACGGCAAAGGCCGCGACCAGACGCAGGTAACCGTGCGCCTGTTCCACGATGGCGAAGAACGCCTGCTGAGCGTTGCCCCCATGAGTCAGGATCGCAGCGTTCTGCTGCAGGTGCTCTGAAAGCCCCCGGCAAACCAGCAGCATTTCACGGAAAACAAAAGCCCCCCGGATCTCTCCGGGGGGCTTTTGTTTATACCGCTACAGTGTCAGGGCAATTACATCATGCCGCCCATGCCACCCATGCCGCCCATGCCGCCGGGCATACCACCAGGCATGCCTCCAGCTTCTTCCTTGGGAAGCTCGGCAACGCAGGCTTCGGTGGTCAGCATCAGGCCGGACACCGAAGAGGCGTTCTGCAGGGCGCTGCGCACCACCTTGGTGGGGTCGATAATGCCGGCTTCGAGCATATCGCAATACTCGTCGCTGGCCGCATTGAAGCCGAAGGTATCGTCGCCGCCGCGGACCTGATTGACCACAATGGAGCCCTCGGCTCCGGCGTTGGCCGAAATCTGGCGCAGGGGTTCTTCCATGGCGCGCTTGACGATATTGACACCGAATTTCTGCTCACCAGGCAGGTCAAGGGCTTCGAGTGCCTTGATGCAGCGGATCAGGGCCACCCCGCCTCCGGGGACGATGCCCTCTTCGACGGCCGCGCGGGTTGCGTGCAGGGCGTCTTCGACACGGGCCTTTTTCTCCTTCATCTCGGTTTCGGTAGCGGCACCGACCTTGACCACGGCAACGCCGCCAACCAGCTTGGCCAGGCGCTCCTGCAGTTTTTCGCGATCGTAATCGCTCTTGGTCTCTTCGATCTGGGCACGGATCTGCTTGACCCGGCCCTGAATGTCCGCTTCGCTGCCGGCGCCATCGATGATGGTGGTGTTTTCCTTGTCGATGACGATCCGTTTGGCGTTGCCGAGCATGTCGATGGTGGCATTCTCCAGCTTGAAGCCGACTTCCTCGGAAATCACCTTGCCACCGGTGAGAATAGCGATGTCCTCAAGCATGGCCTTGCGGCGATCGCCGAAGCCGGGAGCCTTGACGGCAGCAACGTTGAGGGTGCCGCGGAGTTTGTTGACCACCAGGGTGGCCAGGGCTTCACCCTCGATGTCCTCGGCGATGATCAGCAGCGGACGGCCCTGTTTGGCAACAGCCTCGAGGACGTTGATCATGTCGCGCATGTTGCTGATCTTCTTGTCATGAATCAGGATCAGAGCGTCTTCCATGACCACTTCCATGCGCTCGGCGTCGGTCACGAAGTAGGGAGACAGGTAACCACGGTCGAACTGCATGCCCTCCACGGTTTCAA
>NZ_JBFWJQ010000054.1:1061-15187 GCF_050253115.1 Syntrophotalea sp. | reverse complement strand
TGCGTCGCGAGCCGCCAATTGCCTCGATTTCATAGCGGCGATTGATGTTGGTTACGATACCCGCGTCGGTGAACGTGGCGTAAAACTCAGCGGGGGGGAAAAGCAGCGGGTCGGTATTGCGCGGGCGCTTTTGAAGGATGCCCCCATCCTGATCCTGGACGAGGCGACCGCCAGCGTCGATTCGGAGACGGAACTTCTGATTCAGGACGCTTTGCAGCGGCTTATGGCCAAACGCACCTGTTTTGTCATCGCTCATCGCCTCAATACCATCCGCAACGCCGACCAGATACTCGTCATGCACCATGGCGAGATTGTCGAACGGGGCACACACCGGGAGCTGATCGGTCGCGGCGGCATCTACGCGAGGCTTTCACTTATGCAGAGCGTGGATATCGAAGGCGGCGGGCCGACGGAGGAAAAGACGTTGCAGTCCATCAGTCCGTAGCTGCGCCTGATATGTGCCGAGGCTTTGTCGAACGTGGGGAGGCCAGGCCGCAACGGCAAAGTATGTGAAAAAACAGCCGACGATATGGCATCGTCGGCTGTTTGAGTTCTGCGCATTTATTTCAGCGGCGGGGTAAAGATGGCCAGCAGATCAACTGGCTCGTCACCGATGTTTTTCAGACTGTGGTTTGCACCCGGAGGCGCTACGACGCAACAGCCGGCGCCGAAGCGGTGTTCCACACCATTGACGGTGCAGATGGCTTCGCCGCCGAGGATGTAGAAAGTTTCCGTCTGCCCTTCATGGACGTGGGGGCGGATCTCCCCCCCCGCCTCGATACGGCCACGGTGCAGTGATAGCGCCGGATTAAGTTCGGCAGTCACCACGTCCCGCAGGAAAAAACGGTCGTGCCTGGGGTGCAGATATTCTTCCTGCTCGGCGGTACGTATAACGGTGCTTTTCATGGATGCTCCCGGTCAGAGGCCCTTCAGGCGGCGTTGAGGGCCTCGGTAATTACCTGCGGTACGCTGGCGAGGGCTTCGCCGAGCAATTCGGGTTTGCTGCCGCCGGCCTGAGCCAGATCGGGACGCCCGCCACCACCGCCGCCGACCATGGCGGCCAGTTGCTTGACCAGCGCGCCGGCCTGCAGGCGCCTGGTGAGATCCTTGGTGACGGCTACCAGCAGCCCGGCCTTGCCGTCGTGAGCGCTGCCCAGGACCAGTACGCCGGAGGTCATCCGTTCACGGACCTGGTCGGCCAGCTCCCGCAGGGCTTTGCCGTCGAGATTGTCGACCCGGCCGCAGACCACGCTGACGCCGTCGATTGCGACGGCCTGCCGTAGCAGATCGCCGGCCTGGTCGGCGTTGAGCCTGCCCTGCAGGGATTCCACTTCCCGTTCCAGCTCCTTCTGCCGCTCCAGCAGTTTGCGCAGGCGCGTTTCGAGCTGAGGGCGATCGGTTTTGATCAGGTTTGCAAGGTGATCGAGAGTGCGCTCCTGATCCTTGATCACCTCCAGGGCTTTGGTGCCGGTCACCGCTTCGATACGGCGCACGCCGGCGGCGATGCCGGTTTCCTGCAAAATCTTGAACAGGCCGATATCGCCCGAGGCCTGGGCGTGGGTGCCGCCACACAGTTCCATGCTGATGTCCCCGACCCGTACCACGCGGACCTTTTCGCCGTATTTTTCACCGAACAGGGCGGTGGCGCCAGCGCCGACAGCCTCTTCGTGGGCCATCTCCCGGGTGTCAACCCCGGCGTTCTGGCGAATGCGGCAGTTGACCAGGGTTTCGACCTTGTCCAGTTCCTGCGGGGTCATGGCCGAGAAGTGGACGAAATCGAAGCGCAACCGCTCCGGGGTTACCAGCGAGCCGGCCTGTTTGACGTGATCGCCCAGCACCTCGATGAGGGCTGCCTGCAGCAGATGTGTGGCAGTGTGGTTGAGGGCCGTGGCCCGGCGGCGCTCAGCATCGACCTCAAGTGTCGCGGCATCGCCGGTACGCAGCGTACCGGAGGCGACCTCACCGACATGTACCAGCAGTTCCGGCAGAGGTTTTCTGGTGTCGCGGACGCTGACCCGGGCATCGGCGGTGGTGATGATGCCATGGTCTCCGGTCTGGCCGCCCGATTCCCCGTAAAAGGGGGTGGCGGCCGTGACGATTTCGACTTTGGCCCCCTCCGGCGCACTGGCGACCGTTTGCCCATCGACTAAAATGGCGAGAATATCGCTTCGGTCCGACAGGGTATCGTAACCGGTGAAGAAACTTTTGATCCCTTCCTCGGCAAGCTGGCGGTAGATGCCGGCGATAGCTTCCTCGCCGGAACCCTTCCAGTGTTCGCGGGCTTTCTGGCGCTGCTCTTCCATGCAGGCCTCGAAGCCTTGCTCATCAATGATGACGTTTTCACTCCGCAGGATGTCGGCGGTCAGGTCGAGGGGGAAGCCGAAGGTGTCGTAAAGCTTGAAGGCGACGCCGCCCGGCAGCGTATTGGCCCCGGCGGCCTTGAGGCGCTCGACTTCCTCGGTGAGGATACGCAGGCCGTTGTCGAGAGTCTGAATGAATCGCTCTTCTTCGAGCTTGACGATCCTGGCGACATAATCGGCGCGCTGTGCCGGCTCGGGATAGGCGTCGGCCATCGATTGCAGCACGAAGGTGGCGGTGCGGTACAGCACCGGTTCGCCGAAGCCGAGCATTTTGGCGTGACGGGCGGCGCGGCGCATGATGCGGCGCAATACGTAACCGCGCCCTTCGTTACTCGGCAGCACACCGTCGGCGATCAGGAATGCGGTGGCGCGGCTGTGGTCGGCGATGACCCGCATGGACATGTCGTGGGCTGCGTCGTCGCCGTAGCGTTTTCCGGACAGTTCCTCGACATAGGCGATGATGCCGCGCAGCAGGTCGCAGTCGTAGTTGCTCTGTACCCCCTGCATGACGGCGGAGATGCGCTCCAGGCCCATGCCGGTGTCGATGGACGGCTTGGGCAGGGGGCTCATGGTGCCGTCGGCATCGCGGTTGAACTGCATGAATACCAGATTCCACAGCTCCAGGTAGCGGTCGCAGTCGCAGTCGCCGATGCCACAGTTGGCGCCGCAGGACATCGATTCGCCCTGGTCGATGAGGATTTCCGAACAAGGGCCGCAGGGACCGGTATCGCCCATCGACCAGAAGTTGTCCTTTTCGCCCATGCGGATCAGCCGCTCTTCGGGGATGCCGATCTGGTCGCGCCAGATGCCGTAGGCTTCATCATCCTCGCGGAACACAGTGACCCACAGCTTGTCCTTGGGCAGGCGCATCTCCTCGGTCAGAAACTGCCAGGCATAGGTGATGGCGTCATGCTTGAAATAGTCGCCAAAGGAGAAGTTGCCGAGCATTTCAAAAAAGGTGTGGTGACGGGCTGTTTGTCCGACATTTTCCAGGTCGTTGTGCTTGCCTCCGGCGCGGACGCATTTCTGTGCCGAGGTGGCCCGCGTGTAGTCGCGCTTTTCCCGGCCGAGGAACACGTCCTTGAACTGGTTCATGCCCGCATTGATAAACAGCAGGGTCGGGTCGTTGTGCGGGATCAACGCCGAGGAAGGGACCACCGAGTGGCCGCGCTGCTGGAAAAACTGCAGAAAACGGGTGCGGATTTCGTTGCCGGTCATGAGCTTGATGCTACCTCTCCTGGGTGAAATATTGAAACAGCAGCGCCGGAGCGAAGCCGCGCCGTCGCAGGTAGTTGAAGACCCTGCGGCGGGTCCGGTCATCGGCTGTTCGGTAGTCGAAATCGGGAAAACGGCGCTGGCAGAGTTCCTGGAGTATTTCTGCCTGGCTGAATTCCTCCTCCAATGCGGCGATAACCTCGCGGGCGACGGTTTCGCCGATACGTTGTTGTTTCAGGTCGATCAGCAGGGCGGGGCCGACGGCGCGTCCGGCGGACAGCAGCTGGCGGGCGCGCAGGCGCGCAAATCGTTCATCGTCGACATACCTGTATTCGCGGCAGCGCGTCAGGGTCTGCGTGATTTCCTCTTCGCCAAACCCCCTGCGCCGCAATCTCTCCTGCAATCCTGCCTCGGAAAGCTCCCGCCGCGACAGCAGCCGCAAGGCGCAACTCCAGGCGTCAGGTTGAGCTGCCATGGCTGCGAATGATGTCCTGCTCGTCCTCTTGCTGCTTTTCTTCCTTTTTGTCAAAGTCGTCCCAGCTCAGGTCCGAAGCCGAGGAGATCCCGGAAGCCTTGAGCTTGAAGTCGTCAGGATTGGAACTCTGACGCACCGCTTCCTCGAAGGTGATCAGTTCATTGCGGTACAGGGACATCAGGGACTGGTCGAAGGTCTGCATGCCGTAGGCGACGAATCCCTGCTGGATGGCGTCGCGCAGCAGCTTGGTTTTTTCCTTGTCGTCGATCAGGTCGCGGGTTCGGGCGGTGGAGATCATGACTTCCACCGCGGGCACACGTCCCTTGCCGTCGGCGCGCGGCACCAGGCGCTGGGATATGACGGCCTTGAGGATTCCCGAAAGCTGGGCCCGGATCTGGCGATGCTGGTGAGGCGGAAAGACCGACACGATGCGGTTGATTGACTCCGGCGCGTCGATGGTGTGCAGGGTGGCCAGTACCAGGTGGCCGGTTTCCGCGGCGTGCAGGGCGGTTTCGACGGTCTCCAGGTCGCGCATTTCACCAACCAGAATGACGTCGGGATCCTGTCGCAGCGCGTGTTTGAGGGCAGCCGCAAAGCTGTCGGTATCGCTGCCGACCTCGCGCTGGTTGACGATGCACTTCTTGTCGCGATGCAGAAACTCGATGGGGTCTTCGACGGTGATGATGTGCTCGGTGCGCTGGGTGTTGATATAGTCGATCATCGCTGCCAGGGTGGTCGACTTGCCCGAACCGGTGGCGCCGGTGACCAGCACCATGCCGCGCGATTCCATGGCGATCTTCTTGATGACCGGCGGCAGATACAGGTCGTCGATAGCCGGGCAGGAGAAGGGGATGACGCGGAACACCATGCTGATGCTGCCGCGCTGGGAGAAGATGTTGACGCGGAAGCGCCCCAGCCCGGCGACACCGTAGGCCATGTCGACTTCATGATGCTTTTCGAAGTGTTCCTGGCGGTGCTTGTTCATGATGCCGTAGGCCATGTTGCGCACGCCATCGGCATCGAGCCGGTCGGCCTTGGGCAACGGCCGCAGGGCGCCATCGATGCGGTAGATGGGAGGCAGGCCCGACTTGATGTGGATATCCGAGGCTTTGGCTTTAAGGGCGACGGCCAGTATGTTGTTCAGTTCCATGTCATTGGGCCTCTTCGGCGGCGACGTCGGCCGGTTTCAGGCCGAAATGTTGCAGCAGACGTTCTTCAATGGCCTGGCAGGTTTCCGGGTGTTCACGCAGAAACTGTTTGGCATTTTCACGACCCTGTCCGATACGTTCTCCGGAAAAGGAATACCAGGCGCCGCTTTTTTCGACGATATCGGCATCGGCGCCGAGGTCGAGGACGTCGCCTTCACGGGAAATGCCCTGACCGTACATGATATCGAACTCGGCTTCCTTGAAGGGCGGCGCGACCTTGTTCTTGACCACCTTGACCCGGGTGCGGCTGCCGATGACGTCCTGGCCCTGCTTGAGGGTGGCGATCTTGCGGATGTCCATGCGTACCGAGGAATAGAATTTAAGCGCGTTGCCGCCGGTGGTGGTTTCGGGATTGCCGAACATGACGCCGATTTTCATGCGAATCTGATTGATGAAGATCACGCAGCAGTTGGATTTGCTGATGGTGCCGGTCAATTTGCGCAGAGCCTGGGACATGAGGCGCGCCTGCAGGCCGACGTGGGCGTCGCCCATTTCGCCTTCGATTTCGGCGCGCGGCACCAGGGCGGCTACGGAGTCGATCACCAGCACGTCGATGGCGCCGCTGCGCACCAGCACCTCGGTGATCTCCAGCGCCTGTTCGCCGGTATCTGGCTGGGATACCAGCAGATCATCGGTGCGGACGCCAAGCTTGCGGGCATAGTGGATATCCAGGGCGTGCTCGGCATCGACGAAAGCGGCGATGCCGCCTTTTTTCTGTGCCTCGGCCACGATATGCAGCGCCAGGGTGGTTTTGCCCGAGGATTCCGGGCCGTAGATTTCAATAACGCGACCGCGCGGTATGCCGCCAACTCCCAGGGCGATATCGAGACTCAGGGCTCCGGTCGGAATGGTGGCGACGTCCGGCACGACGGCGTCCTCGCCGAGGCGCATGATGCTGCCCTTGCCGAACTGTTTTTCGATCTGGCTCATGGCCAGGTCGATGGCACGTTCTCGATTGTCGGTCGTCATGATCCGGATATCCTCCAGGGGTGATGTGTTTGCATTTCGCGGGCGCCTTCAACCCCGCAGCGGCGTTTCGCGGCGTGGCAGATGTATCGCGCCCCGTGGCGTCAGGCGGCTTTCGTACAATATCAGGCGGGTCAACCGCAGCTGGCCGCATTGCCTGTCCAGGAAGGGAGCCAGTTGCCGGCCGATGGCCGGGTCAGGCTGACGGCAGCGTCCCAGGGTCAGGTGAGGCCTGAAGGGCTTGTCGTCCGGCGGCATCTGCAACCGGCTTAACATGCCGGTGACAGCCGTATGCAGATTGCGCAGCGCCTCGTCGCCTTGCAGTCCCAGCCAGACAACCCTGGGGCGTTTCAGATCCGGGAAAGCTCCGAGCCCGCCGATCCGCACCTCGGCAGGGGCGAAAATATCTCCTATCGATAGCATAGACGTGCCGATTTTTTCAAGCGATTCTTCGGGGATATCACCCAGAAAGGCCAGTGTGAGGTGCAGGGTTTCGGGCGACACCCAACGCACCGTCGGCAGCCGGGTGGCAAGTTCCCGCTGCAGATTCACAATCCTGTCGAAAACCGTGCCTTCCAGGGGCATGGCAATAAAGGCGCGAAGCGTTTGCATGCCGGATTTCAGCTTTCGCCGGCGAGGTAGCGCCGCAGCCATTCCAGGGCCATACAAGCCGAGATGCGCCGGATCTGCTCGCGGTCGCCACTGAAACGGTAGCCTTGCACCCGCTCCTGATCCGCAGCGCTCAGGGCCAGGAAAACCGTGCCGACCGGTTTTTCCGGGGTGCCGCCATCGGGCCCGGCAATACCGGTAACGGCCAGTCCCAGATCGGTGCCGGCGCTCTGTCTTATGCCCCGGGCCATGGCCCGGGCGCAGGCGCGGCTGACGGCGCCGTCCTGGCGCAGAATCTCGTCCGGCACCTGCAGCCAATCCCGTTTGGCGCTGTTGGAGTAGGTCACCGCACCCCGCTCCAGAAAGCGTGACGCGCCTGGAATGTCGGTAAGCATCTGGCTGACCAGGCCGCCGGTGCAGGATTCGGCCAGGGCCAGTGTAAGGTTGGCGTCCGTCAGCATGCGCGCGACGTTGGCCGCCAGGGTTTCCTTGCCAACGGCGAATACAAAGGGTTCCAGTAATTTGCGGGCATGCAGTTCGGCCCGGTCGAGCTGTTCACCGGCTTCACTGCCACTGGCGCGCAACTTGACATGCACGAAGGGGAAGTCGACGCCGTAGGCCAGTTGTACACCCTGCGCCAGCGGGGCCTGGACGAAGAGTTCCTCGATCTTTGGCTCGGACAGGCCAAAAACCTTCAGGATGCGTTCCTGCAGGGGGGTGCTGCCGCCGCTGCGCTCCTGCAGGCGGGGCAGCACCTGCTCCTCGAGCATGGCGATCATCTCGCGGGGCACCCCGGGCAGGAAAAACAGGTCGCAGTTGCCGTGGCGCAGGTAAAAACCCGGTGCGGTGCCGAGGCGGTTGGGAAGGATGACGGATTTTTGCGGCAGCAGTGCCTGTTTTTCGTTGCGCGGATGCATCTCCCTGTTTTTCTGCTCGAAAAAACGGCGGATCTGCGCCAGGGCTTCCTCATTGAGCACCAGCCGCCGTCCGAAGGTTCGGGCGGCCACGCGCGCGGTGAGATCATCGTCGGTGGGGCCCAGACCGCCGGTGCCGATAATCACTTCGCGTCTGGCGGTCATGTCGTGCAGGGCCGCTTCGATTTCCGCCTCGTCGTCACCGACCGCGCGGGATTCCCTGACCGCGTAGCCCCAGGCTCCCAGAAGCTGGGCGATACGGGCGGTGTTGGTGTCGGACATTTCCCCATTGACCAGCTCGTCGCCGGTCGTCAGTACCGCGATATTCAGACTCATGACAACTGCTCCAGGGGTTGCGTGTTGGGTGTGTTAAGCGGCATTCCTTGCCGGCAAGCTTTCAGGGCAGCCAGTTCAAAGCCAGTCGTAGCGCCAGAGCGCCGTAGAGGCCGGCGACCACGTCATCCAGCACCACGCCGATGCCATTTTTCATGTGCCGGTCGATCTGCCGTGCCGGCGGCGGTTTGACGATATCGAACAGGCGAAAAAAGACAAATCCGAGCAATGCGTTTCGCCAGGAGAAGGGCAGCAGGGCGACCGTCGCCAGATACCCGACGAGCTCGTCAATGACGATGCGGCCGTCGTCTGCCTGCCCGTAAATGATACCGGCGGCGTCGCAGATCCAGAAGGACAGAAACAGCAGGGCAGCCCAGCTCATCAGGTAGATGGCGGCCGGCAGCGGAGCCAGCAGGTAGAAAACCAGGACGCCGGCCAGGGTGCCAAAGGTGCCCGATGCGACGGGAGCATAGCCGAGACCGGCATTGCTGGCGAAAAACAGGATAAAACGACGCATGCTTCAGCCTTTCACGGGGAAAAGGTCCCCCGCGGACCGCTCCGCGAGGCGGTAGATCTCGGGCAGGGACCGGCCGCTGCGGTCCGCCAGATCCCGACAGCTTTCGAATTCGGGAGACAACCGCACCAGGCACTGCCCATCGTAAAACAGCTTGACCAGGACCTCGCCAAGCGGCGTGTTTACACTACGGATATCGCGGCGCAGCTTGAAACGGCGGCTTTCCAGGCAGCGGACCCCTCCAGCGGTACTCTCGCGCAGGATGTGGCGGGCAAGCATCGCGGCGCTGTGGGGTTCGGCCACCACCGTGAGGCGGACCCCGGGGCGGTTTTTTTTCATTTGCAGCGGCGCGAAGCCCACATCCAGGGCTCCGGCTTTCAGCAACCGCTCCATGAGGGCGCCGAGCCACTCGGGGTTGGCGTCGTCCAGGTGACATTCGAGGGTTGCCACGCGGTCCGTTTCCCCTTCCCAGGGATCGTCGGCAACGCCCAGCAGGCCGCGCAGCAGGTTGGGCCGATCGCTCAACTGCCGGTCGCCGGCTCCGTAGCCGACACGATCGAGGGTCATCGCCGGAAGGTCGCCGAAGCGGGCGATCTCGGCAGCGATGGCGGCGCCGGTCGGCGTGACCAGTTCCACGGTGGCTGCATCGCCCACCGTGGGCAGCCCCCGCAGGATCTCCAGGGTCGCCGGAGCGGGCAGTGGAAAACTGCCGTGGGCGCAATCCACGGTGCCGCGGGTCAGGGGCAACGGGGCACAGATGACGCGCGCCGGACTCAGGTGATGCAGGCCGATGGCGGCGCCGACGATGTCGACGATGGAATCGACGGCGCCGACTTCGTGGAAATGTACTTCTTCAAGGGGGCGGTCATGAATTTTGGCTTCGGCCTCGCCGATGCGGCGGAATATGCGGCGTGCGAGGCCGATAACGGCTGGATTTAGCGGACAGTCGGCGAGCATGGCGTCGATTTGCCGCCAGGTGCGGTGATGATGCTGTTCCGCGTGTTCAACCACGATTTTGCAGGCGCCGATGTGCTGGCGTTCGGTGCGTTCCTGACGCAACCGGTAACCTGTAACGGGGAGTTTTTCCAGTCCGGCGGTAATGACCTCCAGCGGTACGCCCAGGTCGATCAGCATGCCGAGGAACATGTCGCCGGAGATGCCGGCGAAGGTGTCGAGGAACAATACGCTCATGGCTGAGGCCTCCGGTTGATGCGGTTTGCGGCGCAGGCAGCGCCGTAACCGTTGTCGATGTTGACCACGGTGATACCTCCCGCGCAGGAATTGAGCATGCCAAGCAGCGCCGCTACACCGCCGAGGGCAGCGCCGTAGCCGACGGATGTGGGCACCGCGATGACCGGCGCGGCCACCAGCCCGCCGATCACCGAGGGCAGTGCGCCCTCCATGCCGGCCACGGCAATGATTACCGAGGCACTGCGCAGTCGGTCGAGGTGCGCCAGCAGCCGGTGCAGGCCGGCAACGCCGACATCGACCAACTCTTCCACCGCATTGCCGAACATGCGCGCAGTGGTGGCCGCCTCCCGTGCAACCGGCAGATCGGAAGTGCCAGCGCAGACCACCAGGACAGTGCCGAGCCCCGTGCTCTGTGGCGGATGGCGGACGATGGTCAGGGTGCGCCCCAGTGGATCGTATTCGGCGTCCGGGAAAACTTTCATCAGAGCCGAAGCCTTGTCGGCATCGAGGCGGGTTGCCAGCATATTGCTGCCAGCATTGAGAAGCCCCTCGGCAATGCGCAGGATCTGATCGGAGGTTTTCCCCTCGCCGAAAACAACCTCCGGCGCTCCCTGACGCAGCCCCCGGTGATGATCGACAAGGGCATCGCCGACATCCTCGAAGGGCAGGGTGGTCAGTCGGTCAAGGCCATCTGCGACCGACAGTTCGCCGGAGCGGATGGCCATCAGGCAGGTTTTTAGACGATCGGGATCCATGGGTGTTTGTCCTTGCGCGAATGGAAGACCCAAACGATAACAATTCAGACCGCAAAAACAAAGGATAAATGTTGTTCGGTGAGGGGTCGCGCAAGGATTTGGAAATGCATGGCCGACCATGCTGCTTCGGTGACACAGCGCCTGGAGCAGGAGTCAGAACAACCCATCGATCGCATCGAAATCAATGGCGGTTTCGGCGAGTTTCTGCAGCAGGCTGATTTTTTCCTTGTCCTCGGGGTGGATTTTGGCCGTGTCGTTGGCGATGGCCGAGAAGACTTCGGCGCTGCTGAGCTTTTCCACCCGCATGTAAGGGATGTTGCTGCGGTCGAGGATCTGCTGGGTGACTTTGGATATGGGATAGAGGCCGGGAATTACCAGGGCGACGATTTTGGATTGGTATTCCGGTATGTTGTAAAGGGCCGCCAGGGTGACCAGCAATTCGTTGCGGGTGCTGGTGACAATGATCAGGGTCGATTCCTGCAGCAGGTCGGAAACGCGCTGGGTGGAGGCCGCGCCGAGATGTACATGGTGGATGATGTGCTGGGCGGCGTCCTGGTTTCCCCTGAGGAATGCGTTCAGCAGATTGGCGATGTGTTTGACCGTCGGATTGGCGAGGATGGGCGAGTAGTTGAATCCGCCCATGATTTGAAACGGCATATCCCTGAAGGCGATATTCAGATATTTCAGGGCCGTCTCACGTTTGGGGCGAAGCAGCTTGTTGACCAGTATCAGGCGCAGGTCGGCCTGCTTTTGCAGGCAAAGGGCGTGGTTGAGATGTACGTTGTCGATGACCTTGCCGATGCCGGCATTCGTGACCATCAGCATCGGGGCGTCCAGCAGCCGCGCCATGTCCGGGTTGCTGAGTTGCGCGACGGAACCGACGCCGACATGGCCGGCGCCTTCGATCACCAGAAAGTCGCAACGCTTAGCAAGTTCCGCGGCAGCTTCGACGATTTTATCTTTCAAAGAGTCGGCGGAAATCTTGCCATCCAGCAGATGCCGGGTCGATTCGGGCTGCAGCACGACCGGCGACATCAAATCGAGATCCTCATCGAGATTGAAGATTTCCGCGATCAGGGCCGCGTCCAGATCGACCCAGCGTCCCTTGTAAATGGTAGGTTTGGGGCCCAGCGGCTTGATGAAACCGATCCGCCGGTATTTTTTACGTGCCATGTGCAGCAGGGAAATACTGGTGGTGGTTTTGCCGCATTCCTGGCCGGTGGCGGCAACGAAAATCTTTTTGGTCACGGTGAGCTCCTGACCCTGCGGTGAATGGGTGCCATGCTGATGCTGTCATCGCGGTGACCCATTATAGGATACGGACTGGATGCTTTCAAAAACTAAAAATACGTATGTTCGGTTTTTCCCAAATAAAGCGTAACAATCTCCAAAAAACAGGTTTTTTGTCAGGAATCGTTTGGTAAACGAGTTGACAACGCTGTGGAGGCTTCGCTATATTGCCGAAACGATAGCGTTTCACGAAAAAGTTCTTATTTTTATAGGGTTAATCCCTGTTTTCTGGCGAACCATGTCGGGTAGAACTCATTTAATTGGAGATGGAGGAACTCGGAAATGAAGTCAATCAAAGTACGGTTGGCCGCGATGTTGGTCGGGGCCATGATGGCCGGTGGTGCGGCGAATTTACAGGCCGCGACAGCTGACGAAGAGGTGTACCGGCTCGGCGAGGTTGTCGTGTCCGGTGAGGCTTCGGTTGTCGAATCGGTGGGTGTTACGCACAAGGTGACCGCCGAAGAAATCCAGAAGCGTGGTGTGCGCACCCTGGATGAGGCGATCAATCTGCTGCCGGGGGTGACGGTCCGTGTCGGCGGTGACGGTACGCCGCGCATCGATATCCGCGGATTGCGCACCCGGCATGTCAAGTTGCTGCTCAACGGTACCCCCTTCAACGCCACCTCCGATGGCCAGTTTGCGCCGAACCTGATCTCGGTGGAAAATATCGCCGAGATCGTGGTCACCACCGGCGGCGCTTCGTCCCTCTACGGCGCCGGCGGCAACGCCGGGGTTATCAATGTTATCACCAAGAAAGGCGCCAGGGGAGCCCATGGTTCCGCCGGGGTTGAACTTGCCGAAGGCGATACGCAACTGCTGCGCGCCACCGCTGGCTACGGTGCGGACCGGTATGATGTGTTTGTCAGCGGCAGCCTCTATGAAAGGGACTACTGGGAACTTTCCGATCATTTTTCGCCGAGCAGCACCGAGGATGGCGGTGAGCGGGAAAACAGCGATTACGAGCGGGACAATCTGTTCGCCAATATCGGTTTCGCTCCCACCGACGCCACCCTGATCGGGATGACGGTAAATTATCTCAAGAGTGATTTTGGCAAGCCTCCGGTAGCCGTGGAGGATGATTTTGCCCCCAACCTGCGCTACGAGCGTGAGGAGGACGAAGGGTTCAACGCGCAGGTGGCGCTGGATCACGATTTCAAGGGACCCCTGAGCTTCAAGGGCTGGGCCTACTACAACAAGCTAAACACCCTTGAAAATCGCTACCTCTCGGATTACGAGACGCAGGGCGCCGGGGCGCCGGGGACCTCCCGCACCGATGCCGAAACCCAGATTTCCGGGATCAATGGCCAGCTGCGTTACGACATGCAGCGATATGGTGTCGCGACCCTGGGTGTTATGTACGAAAACAACGACTATGAAGCCCTGGGTTTTTCCGTCAACAACCGCGGCAGGCTTTCGACGGTGGATGCTTCCGGTAACTTTCAGCTGTATGCCACGACATTCGAATACGAGGTCACTCCGCTGCCCAAACTCGGTCTGGTGCTGGGGGGCGGTTACCACTGGCAGGACCGGGCGGACAAGTCCGATGGGGACTACACCTACCTTGTCGGTCTGCGCTACGACCTTTTCGACGGAACCCGCCTGAAGGCCTCCCATGCCCGCAAGATCCGCTTCCCGACCCTGCGCGATCTGTATGATCCGGAACGGGGCAATCTGGATCTGGATGCCGAGGTGACCTGGAACACCGAAGTCGGCTTCGAGCAGGACCTGCCTGCCGCCACCACGGTTTCACTGACCGGTTTTTATATGGACATTGAGGATTTCATTGAACGGCCCGATGGCGAAGTTCAGGTGCAAAACTACGAAAAATACGAATTCTACGGCGTGGAAGTGGCGGCCGAAAACCGTTATTTCGACGAATTGTTGCTGCGTGCCAGTTATTCCTACCTGCACAGCGAGGATAAAAGTTCCGACAGCAACCGCGACCAGCTTCAGAATAGACCCGAACACAAGGTGGTGCTGGAAGCGGCCTACCAGCTGCCCTGGAACATGAGTGTTTACGGCAGCGCCATGTGGGTGGCCAACGCCTATACCTACAACGATGATGTTACGATCAAAAAGCGCATACCGGAATACCTGGTGTTCGATTTCCGGCTCAGCAAAAAAGTGGCGAACGCGCTGGATCTGTATTTCGGCATCCACAATGCCTTTGATGCGGATTACGTGACCAGCTATGGCATTCCCCATGCCGGCCGTGCCATGTACGGCGGGGTGACCTGGAAGTTCTGATCATCAGGAAGTTTTTGAATCCTGTATTTGTTGGTGACAACAGTCGGGC
>NZ_JBFWJQ010000054.1:0-1051 GCF_050253115.1 Syntrophotalea sp. | reverse complement strand
CGCCCGACTGTTGTCTCGGGGCGAGATGGATTTGAAATGCCGTTTCCGGTTATGATGAAACCATGCCGGGCATAGGAGGGGCGTCTCGCGCCAGCTGTGGATACCTGATGTCCGGATGCTTGTGTTTGCGGGTAAGCGCTTGTTCGTGGGGAAGTGTTTGACTTGCTCCTAGAGGTTCGATATAGTCCGTCATTAATAACGTATTGAAGATCCCCCTCCGCCCGGGCTACGGGTAGCGATGTGCCGGAAGAAACGCTTTTTGGGCTCGAAGGCGGGATCAACGAGGATGGTTGTGCTGTTGCAGTTGCAGAATTTTTCCTACGCTTATCCAGGCACCGGCACAGCTGTTTTGCAGGACGTCAACCTGGAGATCGAAGCCGGGTGCTGTTATTGCCTGACCGGACCGACCGGGTCCGGTAAAACCACCGTGGCGCTGGCGCTGAAGGGACTGCTGGACAGTGTGGACTGTTCCGGGACGATCGACCGCTTCGGAACGCCCGACACTAGAGAGGTTCGCGTCGGACTGGTTCTGCAGAATCCCGAAACCCAGCTTCTGGCAACGACCGTTGGTGCTGAAGTCGCTTTTGGTCTGGAGAATCTCTGCGTTGATCCGCAAGCTATGCCGGCGCGCGTGGAGGCCGCGCTTTCCCTGGTCGATCTGTGCAAGCCGCTCGATTATCCCGTCGCCATGCTGTCCATGGGGCAGAAATACCGTTTGCTGGTGGCCGCGTTGCTGGTCATGGAGCCGCAACTGCTGATACTCGATGAACCGGCTGCGCAACTCGATCCGCAGGGTCTGGCGGCTCTTTGTCGGGTCCTGTCCGATTTGAAGGCCCGCGGGGTTGCAGTCGTGTTGTGCGAGCACCGCCCCGGTCCGTTGCTCGAGGTGGTGGATCGTTTCTGGCAGATGGACGGTAACGGAAGGCTCTTCCCAGGGAGTTGGCAGGCGCCTGAAGCGCCGCCCGCGATTTCGGCTGGCCAGGCTGGGACGGATTTTGCCGATGCGCCGGTTCTTTTGCAGGTGCGGGATCTGTCTTTTTCGGGACATGGA
>NZ_JBFWJQ010000053.1:12980-15211 GCF_050253115.1 Syntrophotalea sp. | reverse complement strand
GACCAGGTGAAACACCCTAAAAAAACAGGCAAACCAAAACAGGAGCAAAAAAACGGCGGAAACAGGACTCAGGCTTTCATCAACAGAACTGCGGCCACCGCCAGAAGGATTCCAAGCCCCCCCCGGAAATCGAGCCGCTCACGATACAGAACCGCTGAAAGCAGAACCGCTATGGTGAAATGCAAACCGACCAGCGGCGCGATAACGGCCAGCGGGCCGGTCTCCAGCGCCCAAAGGAACAGGTAAAAGCCAATCAGATTCAGCCCCCCCATGATTATGCCGATAATTACTGGCGCCTTCAGCGCCGCTGACGAGACATTTTGCCACTGGCGGTATCGCCACAAACCCGCGGCCGCGGCACTGAAGCTATAGGCGATTGCCATAAATCCCCACTTATCCGCGTGCAGGGCGGCAAATTTACTGGAAACGGTGGCCACGGTCCCGGCCACCATGGCAAGCAGCGCCAGAGCCACCCCGCACCGGTATCGGCCCGCAACCTCCTCCGCCGGGGAGCCTGCCGCTGACCGGCGAGCAAACAGCAGCAGTACGGCAATGGCCAGCAAAATGCCGCACCACTGCCGCGGCCAGAGCCGGTCCTGAAAGAAAAACACCGAAAACAGGGTTGCGAATACCGTGCTGAGGCGCGTGATCGAATACCCGACAACAGCCGGGATCCGCCGCAACGCTTCAATGGTCAGCGCCGCACTGGCCAGAAACGCCACGCCATTGACCAATCCCCAAAGCACCATGGAAAGGCCCGGATCTCCCCGGTCCGCCCCGCACAAAAACTGTGACCAGCTGACCACCGCCACCGTCGCCATAAAAACCAGGCTGGTCAGCGCGGTATTGCAGCCGCGTTCCGCCGCCACCTTGTAGAAAAAGCGCTGCAACCCTATCAATACAAGGGCCAGCAGCGCTTTGAAAAACCACGGGGTCATGCCTTGCCCCTTTTGCCGGACGGGAAAAAACGGCCGGGAAAGACGGACGCCGCCATCCCTCTCGGCCTATGGCGGAATTTATTTGTAATAGGACCGCAGGACAGCCAGCATTTTTTTCGGCAAGGCCTCCGGTTCGTCGCGCAGTAACTGCGCCAGGGCGGAAACGACGAAGTAACCGTGCCCTGCATACAATTTCTGGAGGCTCTTCTCGGTCAGAGGCAGCCAGTAAACCGAACGGGCATCACTGCCGGCGCGGGGCTCCAGATCCGCGGCATCCTCGGAACTCAGATGCAGATGCCGAACCGTGGTCTCGATCCACGCGTGGTCGGTGGAACGGGGGTCATCGACAAAGCCGCGATAAATCAGCTTGCCACGATTCATGTCGAGACTCACGCCGGTTTCTTCAGACAATTCCCGGGCAAGCGTGCGGCTCACCTCTTCGCCAGCGTCGACCATACCGCCGGGGATGGCCCACAATCCGTTATCCTTGCGTTGAATCGCCAGCATTTCAACGTCGCCGAACTGCTTGTTGATGCGCGTGACGATGGGATCGGCGGCGTAATTAACGCCCCACTTGCCAAGCAGGCCGCGCCCGGCGATTCCGGAACGCCCTCGGGGATTGAGCGGCCGGCCCTTGGCATCGAATCGGATCGGCCCTTCGAAACTCTGCACTGGCAAAGCTTCGGCCATGGCGATGTCTTCCGGATCGGCCCAGCCACCCTCCTTTCGGGTGCGGTCGTTGGCCAGCACCTCGGGAGCAACGTAATAGGGCGGATCGTAATCGGGATAATCGACATCCCAATCTACCAGCGCATCGGGAACCTTGATCCGCCGCGGATAGCCATCCGGCCATTCGAAACGAGCCCGCCAGGGCTCCACATAAACATGCAGATCTCCTGCCAGCCAATCCCGGCTTTCAGGGTCGCCGCCGGAGGCGAACACAGAGGGTCTGGCCTCTTTGCATCCCGGTTTTTTATCCATGACTGATCTCCAGTATCGGCCCGCCGGACGGCTTAAAGAACCTCGCCAACGGCCGCCTTGATTTTTTCAATTTCCGTTTCAGTGGGAAACCACATGAATTCATTATGGTAATCCTGACCCAGGTCTTTATCGGTATGGCGGGTTGCCGCGGCGAGTTTCTCCTCGTCGACAAAGCCTTCCTGATTGAAATGGACATATTGTCCATAAATATTCTGCAGTAAAAGGGTCTGATCCGGCTGTCTGACCAACAGGGCTCCGGCCAATCTGACACATTGCCCCTTGAATTCAACAAAAGGTTCCAGATGCTCGCAG
>NZ_JBFWJQ010000053.1:0-12880 GCF_050253115.1 Syntrophotalea sp. | reverse complement strand
GAAATGGACATATTGTCCATAAATATTCTGCAGTAAAAGGGTCTGATCCGGCTGTCTGACCAACAGGGCTCCGGCCAATCTGACACATTGCCCCTTGAATTCAACAAAAGGTTCCAGATGCTCGCAGGCGGCGTCGAAGCGCGCCTTGTCGACCGGATGCATATCTCCCTGGTCATCGAACCTAAACATACGTACTTCAATCTCCATGTCATGTCTCCCTGATGTAACTTGAAAAAATTTCCAGGACAGTTTGCACACCGGACCGGACGGCGATCACGGACCGAACCTGCTCCTTATGCATGGTATAAATAGCAGCCGTAGCCGTTCCGGAGCAATTTAAAAAGATCTTGCATCGCAAAGCGATTGCCGAAGCCGAACCAGCGGTTCCGCATAAACAGCATCAGACCGCCGGCGGTTTGAACGCGTCAGGGCAGCACCGCGACAGACCGGCAGGCGGGGCAGCGCATGCGCTTTCCGGAAAGCCGCATGGGGTAGGCAATCTTACGGCCACAGGCACTGCAACGCGCCACCCCCACTTCGGGTTGATCCGGGTTGCCGGGCAACGGAATCAGACAAGTCTCCTGACCGGGAACCGGCGAAGGCATGGCCGGTTCAGGCGGCACCTCGGCGCCAGCATCCAGCGGTCCGACACTCGGCGCCTGCCTCGAAAGGGAATCGTCCTCGTCCATGTCTTCCTCAAAAACGGGCTCCTCGCTGTCACGAGTCTCGGCCATGTCCGGCGGTGAATCGTCGACGAATTCATCCGGCATCCCGGCCGCTTGCTCGACAAAGGCCGCTTCAACCGCATCGGCATCCGTGGATGCGCTTCCGGAATGGGTAACGTTGAACTCGAATCGGGACGCCGACTCCGGGTCGCCTGCCGCGAACGCCACCGGTTCGACGGCGGGTTCCAGATCTGCCACTGCGCCGGCATCAGGCACGACAAACTGGAAGGCACCTTCAGACACCCCGGCACTTTCGAAGGGTTCCGCGGCATCCGCTTCAGCATCCGCCCCGGACTCAACCAGCGGCTCGGGTGCAACCTCTTCATTTTCCCCGGAAAATTCGGGACCGATGCCAATGGCACCCATTTCTTCCCCAGAAGCCGCTCCGGTCCCTGCATCGAAAAGGTCTTCGGCGTCGGACATCGGCTCCGCGGCGGTTTCCGTCACACTATGCGGGGCCATCTCTTCGACGTCTGCCGAAAAATAACCCTCGGCATCCGCCAAATCCTTCGTTTCCGGAACGGCGCCAGCCAGACTTGACGCAACGGAAGCCGGCAATTCATCAGGAATCGGGGCAACGCCGGATGGAACCATTTCGGATGGCTCACCCTTATAAGCCCGCTGCTCTCCTTCCGGAACAGGCATGCTCGGCAGCGGGACCTCACTCTGCGCTGCATCCGCACGGTCGGCAAGCTGCTGAATGGCCTCGCGAACCGCGGACAACTCGGAACAAATGGCGGCCAGCAGCTTGCCGGTCCGGCGATAAAGCAAGCCGATCAGCACCAGCAGCATGACGCCAATTAGCAACAGCAAGCCTTGCGGCCCGGTCAGCAAAGCCAACATATCCTGCGGGTTCATAATCCATCCTCCTTGAATCCGGAATCTGAAAAAACCGACTTATCTGTCCTCCGTCCCGGAATTTAACGGCCACAGCCGCGCGCGACATCCCCGGCCGGGAGAATTATTCCTTATCGGCCACCAAAACAAACACGGGGTTGAACGCCTCGAACATCTTGTAATCGGTTGCCGGGCGAGTGCGCGCAATGTTGACGCTGGTCACCTCGACCCGGTATCCGGCATTTTCCAGAAACTCGCTGGCGGCAGCAAGGGTGTCCAGGGTAATAGCGTTCACCACGATCCGGCCGCCGGCCGCCAGGCGCTGATCCACCACGCTCAGGATCGCCCACAGACTGCCGCCCGATCCCCCAATGAAAACGCGGTCCGGATCCGGCAACCGTTCGAGGCAGCCAGGCGCTTCCCCTTCCACAACGGTAACATGCCGGGAATGAAATTTGCGCAGGTTCTCCCGGATGAACCGCTGATACTGTTCATTCTGTTCAATGGCGTACACTCTGCCATCAGGCATCAGGCGATCGGCCTCGATGCTTACGGAACCCGAACCTGCGCCAATATCCCACAACACCATATCCTGGCAAAGCCTCAGCTTGGCCAGGGTTACCGCCCGCACCTCTTCCCGGGTGATCTGCTTTTTGATGGCGCTGAAAGCTTCGTCGGCAATGCCCAGCACCGGCCGCGATGCTTCGGCGAGGGCTTCGTATTGCTTTACCAGCACCAGCACATTGAGAGGCGCGGCCGGCTCGGCCGGCAATCCGGCCACATCGGTGCGCACGATACGTTCTTGTGGGGTGCCGAGGTTTTCGCAAAGATAAGCGGCATACCCTTCGTGCCCCCGCGCAAGCATTTCACGGGCGATAACGGCGGGAGTATTCCGGGCATCGGTCAAAAGCGCAACCTTGTCACTGGCAATAATGCGATCTGCCACATCCTCGGGCTCATGTCCCTTGCAGGAAAGAAAAACCGCATCGTCCCATGGCAAGCCGAGTTTAGCAAACGCATACTGAACGGAACTGACATTGGGCACGAATTCCAACTCATCTTCCCGAAAATTGCGCAGCAATTGCCGGCCGATGCCAAAAAACAGCGGGTCACCCGATGCCAGCACCACTGCGGGCCCCTCGCAGGTCTTGAGGCGATTGACTACTTCGGAAAAATCCTGATCGATATCGATCTTTTCGCCGGGAAAGTCCGGAAACAGCGACAGCAGTCTTGCGCGGCCAAACAGAACATGGGCCTGTCCAATAATGTCCAGAGCGCGGCGACTGAAACCCTCCTGCCCTTCAACTCCGGCACCGATGACATAAATTTTTTTCATATCCGCCATTCTCTTCCTGCGACAGTCGGAAGCATTCGCTGGAAAAAGCTACTCTGGTATCCATCCGCAAACTCCGGATGAAAACTACTCTAACGATCGCACTTGTCTTCGTCAAGCAGAGCAATACGCCGGGGAAACAGACAGCCTCTCCCTGTGCGCTGGGTCAATCAAGCCAATGCGCAGTTTCCGCGGCTTCCAGAAACAACGTACTCACCACCTCTCCTAGAGCGGGGTGCCCGCCAAGAAATTCAGCCTGCACAATCTGCAGTTCGGGATAGCGGCGCCGCGCCGAAGCAATCGCCGCCGGAAGGTCGGCGGTAACATGCATGCCAGGCAACAAAAAAAACGGTATAATCACCAACCTTCGCTCACCCGCGGCATAACAGCTTGCCAGTGCCGCCGAGAAACTCGGGCTGCCGTGCTCCAGAAATGCCACATCGACCCTGGTGGCACCAGACAACCGCTGGCGAACCTGGATGGCAACCTTTCGCAAAACATCGGCAGCCTGGGGCCGGCGTGAACCATGTCCTACAATCACAACAGCAGGGTATTTGGCCATCGAATCCCTCGTCAGCCGTTCAGCAATTGCACAGTACAGCGACCGCCTTCATAGTAATCTATGATATTAAGGCATCCATAGGACTGCTCAAGGCGAAACGCGGATCGCAACGGAGCGTCCAGGGCATCGAGCAGAATCACCCGGTTGACCGCCCCGTGGGCGACAACCACCATTTCGGCACCGGCATGGGCGGCCAGCGCAGCCTGCATGGCCGGAAGCACCCGCCGGGAAAGGTCCAGCAGACTTTCCCCCCCGGGAACCCGGTAATGTACGATATCCCCGAGCCTCGCAGCCCATTGCTCTGGAAAACGCCGCTGCAATTCCTGCCAGGTGACACCCTGCCATTGACCGATGTTCAGTTCTCGCAAAGCCGGCAGTGGCACGGGATCCAGGCCATGGGCTCGTCCCAGCAGCCTGGCTCCGTCCAGACAACGGCTCAGGTCGCTGCTGAAAATCGCGGCCAGAGGGCGATCCCGAAGTCTTTGCTGCAGAACCCGGTATTGCTCCCACCCCAGCGGCGTCAGGCCGACATCGTCCTGTCCGTTGTAACGCCGCTCTTCGTGGCCCTCCACCTGCCCGTGCCGTATCAGGTAAACACGGGTGCGGGAGCCGCTGGTGCTTGATTTCCGGTCGACACCGGCACGGTCCGCCACGGCTCAAACCTCTTCCCCGGAATCCGCGGGCAGTTCAGCATCAGACTCCGCGCAGGCAAGAGCCACCTCAATCCGTTGAAGGATATCCTCACGACCTTCGCGGGTCAGTGCGGAAAAAAACGAAAACGCCTCTTGCGGCAGTCCGGTGGCCTCGAGTATCGGGCGCATCTGCGCGCCGCGACGGTTTCTGCTGACCTTATCGACCTTGGTAATGACCGGTATGGTGGGGATATCAAGCTCTTCCAGCCAGTCGAGCAACTGCAGTTCCTCGTCCCTGGGCACACGGCGGATATCGAAGAGCAGGATCACCGCCTTGAGGTTGGCGCGATTCTCCAGATAGGTGCGAGCCATAATGCCCCAGTCCTTCTTGACGGCCAAAGGCACCTTGGCAAAACCGAAACCGGGCAGGTCGACAAGGGTGAACTGCTCATTTACGGAAAAGAAGTTGAGCATCTGGGTGCGGCCGGGTGTAGCGGAAGTTCTTACCAGCCCACGGCGATTGACAAGAACATTGATCAGGGAGCTTTTCCCGACATTGCTGCGGCCGGCAAACGCAATTTCCGGTAAATTGTCCGAAGGATAGCCTTCGGGTCGGGCAGCCCCCTTGATGAATTCGGCGGATTTAATCTGCAACGTCATTTTTCTCCTGACTGGAACACCTGTTCGAAGGCTCTTGCGAACGATATCGCAACAACCGGGTGAATACAACAAAAACGGCCAATTAGCTTTTAAAAAACAGCTCATATTACGCAATGCAGGGGTCGGACCGCGCCCTACTCGGACTTTACGGACAACGGCGAATGGATACCCCTGGCCTGCCATGCCTCTCTCGAATCTGCTGTGACAGCATAACCCGTCAGGCCAAAGGAAGTCCACGTCGGCCTGCCCCGCCGCCCCAAGCATCACTGAAACCGTTGACAACTGTGGTATTTGGGATAATTGTTAAGCATGAGCATAGCGAAAAAGCCTTGTTCCCAACAAGGAGGCAACCATGCCCAAATTAAGCGATGCCGCAATTCAGGAAGCCATCAAGGATTCTCTGCAAACCGAAAAAAATGCGATGAATTTTTATCGTATGGCCGGCGGCCTGGTGCAACGCCCGCAGGCGAAACAACTTTTTGAATTGCTGGCCGGCGAGGAACGGGACCATGCCCGCCATTTCTACAATCTCTATCAGGGGACAGACCTTCCGCCCTTTGACGAATATATGGAGCAGAACCTGAAACATGACCGGGAATACCTGCTGCAGCAGGAAAAGGCCCTGCTCAGCGACCTGCGCATACGCAAAGCCATGGAACTGGCGATGGAAAAGGAACAGGCCCTGGAAAAACACCTGCGGGCGCAGGCTGACAGAATCGTCGATGAAGAAGTCCGGAACATTTACCTTGATAATGCGGAGTCGACCCGCCGGCATTATCTCATGATCGAATCCGAGTACGCACACCTGATGGGCATGGTACATGAAACGGACATCGACACCTTTGTGCGGGAATAAAACCTACCACAGAAAATATTGATTTTCTGTGGTAAAATAATGTTGCAGAGCAGGTGGTTGCAACCACCTGAAAGCGAAAACCGGCATTGCGCGGTCTCATGCCAGAAGCCTTGTCTTCCCATCCGTCGGGCACCATTGGGAAGGGCACGCCAAAGCGGGTCTGTAAATGAGCCGCCAGGCAACCCCGGAAAAAGGGCGCTCGTCGAATTGGCAAAAAGCTGACCGTGGCAATGCCGGCGTTTTTTGTGTTTGTGGACGAAGTTTCTTCTTCGGCCTCCCGTCGCTTCTCCTGAAAACGGATGCCTTCGCTCCGTATCAATTCGCCAAGTTACCGGAATGATTTGCCTTGCCCTGCCCGGCTGGATTATAGTAGGAGTCAATCGCGTCTTTTAACGGTTGTTTTTCTCCTGATGATATTCGCGCACACGAGGATTGACGTTTTTCCGGTTGGCGCCAGGGAGACTGTCATGCCCAAGCAACCTGTTCGCATCCTGGCCTTTGGCGACAGCCTCACGGCGGGCTGGGGACTGCAACCATCCAAAACTGTTCCAGCCTGCCTGGAAAGCACCCTGATAAAAGAAGGTTTCGATGTTTCCTTCATCAACGCCGGCGTTCCCGGCGAAACGACCGAGGGGGGAATCCGACGCTTTGAAAAAGCACTGGGCTGTAACCCTGATCTGGTCATCCTGGAATTGGGAGCCAATGACAATCTGCAAGCCCTGCCGCTCACTGTAACAAAAACCAACCTCGACGCCATGCTCGGCATCCTGGCCGCCAGAAACATTCCGGCGCTGTTTGCCGGCATCCGACCGTTGCGTGACCTGGGACCGGATACCAATTTTCGTTTTGTGTCGCTGTTCCATGAACTTGCCAGCCGTCATGCGGTGCCCTTCTATCCCGACTATCTCGACGGCGTGGCGGGCAACCCAATGTTGCTGCAAAAGGATGGCCTGCATCCCAATGCCAGGGGCGCCCGGGAAATCGCCAAACGCCTGCGGCCTTTGGTCATCGACATGCTGCGTGCTCTGGAAGGCTCAGCCCCCGCCGGGTCGCAGCCTTGACAGTCCACCGGGGACGGTTATGGTTAGACAAGAATATCAAGCGGCGCTGACGGCCGCAAATCCAGCCTTTTTATCGGGGAGGATGTCATGAAAAAAACCGTTTCTGCGTGCTGCGCATTTCTGCTCCTGCTTAGCGGTTGTTATGGGACCATGGGGTCGAAGGAAACCGGCGGCACACTGATCGGAGCCGGAACCGGCGCCCTGATCGGATCGCAGATCGGGGGCGGGCGCGGCACCCTGGTCGCCGTCGCTGTCGGCACCCTGGCCGGCGCCCTGCTTGGCCAGGAAGTAGGCAAGTCCCTTGATCGCGCGGACCAGCTGGCCATGCAGCAAAATGCCCAGTATGCCCTTGAATACACGCCGACCCGCCAATCCACAAGCTGGCGCAACCCTGACTCGGGCAATTACGGCAGCATTACACCGATTGAAACCTACCAGACGCCCGGCGGACAGTATTGCCGCGAGTATCTGCAGAACGTGATCATCGGCGGACAGCAGCAGCAAGCTTACGGCACGGCCTGTCGCCAACCGGATGGCACATGGAAAATCATCCGCTGACCGGAGCTGCCTGACACGAACCTGAAACACGCCGGGGTTTATCCTGTGGCTGTTGACCGGCAAGGCAACCCATGCGCGGAACTTCCGGCGGCATCCACGGCGGAATCACCCGGCCATGCTTACAACAGGCGGATGCATGAGCAAGCCCACCCGGAAAATCGACCTCCCCTCTTTTGCCGGTGACGCATGCCAAATCCTGGCCAGCGATGCCGAAGTGCTGGCACTGTCCTTCGGCTCCAGACTGGATGCGGAAACCGTGTCCTTGTTGTGGGACCCCCTTGACGAAATTCTGGAAAGAACCTCTCCACGGATTCTGCGCATTGAAGCCAGCCGTCTGGAGCACTGCGATGGCGCCGGCTTCGGTTTGCTGATGGAACTGGCACGAAGGCAGATACGCCGCGATGCGCAATACGAGCTGACCGGATTGAAAGAAAAATTCGCCGGGCTGTGGACACTTTACCGGCCCGAGGATTTCACCCGGCTTCGCGCCAGCCGGCCACAACCCTGCTGCCTGCCGGAAGAGGCCGGACGCCTTGCTTATCAGGCGTGGGAGGGCATACGCGACATGGTGCGATTTACCGGCGAACTGGCCGTGGCACTGTTCCGCGCCGCACGACAGCCTCGCACGATCCGATGGTCCGAAGTCTGGCTGACCATGGAAAAAGCCGGCGTCAACGCTTTGTTCATCGTCGGCCTCATCAGTTTCCTGATCGGCTTGATCATGGCTTTTCAAGCCACCATTCCCATGCGCCAGTTCGGCGTGGAAATCTACGTCGCCAACCTCACGGCGTTGTCGATGCTGCGCGAACTCGGTCCGCTAATGACCGCCCTGCTGCTTGCCGGGCGTTCGGGCTCGGCCTTCGCTGCGGAACTGGGAACCATGAAAATCAACGAGGAAATCGACGCCTTGACTACCATGGGGCTGGCTCCGATACCCTTTTTGGTTGTTACCCGGGTGCTGGCAACCATCATCGTGCTGCCCCTGCTGACCCTGTTTGCCAACTTCATGGGACTGGTTGGCGGTGCCGTGGTCCTTCTGTCTTTGGGCTATCCGCTGGTTTCCTACATCAACCAGATCCAGTCAGCCGCCAATCTCGGCGACCTGGTGGGTGGCCTGGCCAAAACCATTGTATTCGCTCTGATCGTCGCTGGCGTAGGCTGCCTTTACGGTCTGAAAACCCGTAGCGGTGCCAGCGCCGTAGGGGATGCGGCCACCCGCGCTGTCGTTTCCGGCATTATCCTGATCGTCATCACCGACGGATTGTTCGCCGTAGCCTACTACTATCTCGGGATCTGACCCCATGGCTCAAACGCGCGACCGCATTATAGAGGCACGAAATTTAACCGTCGGATACGGCGCCACACCGATCCTGCAGAACCTGTCCTTCGACGTCCAACAAGGGGAAGTCTTCGTCATACTGGGGGGCTCCGGGTGCGGGAAAAGCACTCTGCTGAAAAACATGATCGGACTGTATCAACCCATGGATGGACAGCTTCTGATCAATGGCAAGGATCTATGGCAAACCGAGGGTACCCTGCGAAAAGAACTGCTACGCTGCTTTGGCGTCATGTATCAGAACGGTGCCCTTTTCGGCTCTTTGACCGTCATGGAAAACGTACGGCTGCCATTGGAAGAATTTACCCATCTGCCCAGTGCGGCCATGGACCTTATCGCCGCGATGAAGCTGCAACTGGTCGGCCTTGGCGGTTTCGGGCATTACCTGCCCGCGGAACTGAGCGGCGGCATGCGCAAACGGGCCGCCATCGCCCGCGCCATGATACTCGACCCCCAGATTCTGTTTCTTGACGAACCGACGGCAGGCCTCGATCCTGTCATGTCCGCGGAAATGGACCAGCTTATTTTACAGCTGGCGCAAAGTCTGGCCATGACCTTTGTTATCGTTACCCATGAACTGCCGAGCATCTATGCCATTGCCGACCGCGTCATTATGCTGGACCATAAGACCAAAAGCATTGTCGCCGCCGGACCACCGCAGCAGCTGCGCGATGCCAGCAGCGATCCTTTGGTGCGGGCCTTTTTCCATCGGGAACCCATGCTCCCGAGCAAGCCACAGGAAGGAAGAACCGTCCCATGAGTGAACGGGCCAACTATGTCAAGATCGGATTGTTCGTCATTGGTGCCAGCCTTATCGCCGTGGTGTCGCTTATTGTTCTGGGTGCTGGCAACCTGTTTCAGAAACGGATTCTGGTTGAGACCTATTTCGATGAATCGGTCCAGGGCCTCGACATCGGCTCGGCCGTGAAACTGCGGGGAGTCCAGGTCGGCAAAGTTGAGGCGATCACCCTGGTTGATTCCGTATACGACACCAACAAACGTTATGTGCTGGTGCGCATTGCCCTGGCATCCAGTTCCCTGGGGCGCACCGCCAAAGTGGTTCAGCGAGGGCTGCAGGCCGAGACCGATCAGGGGCTGCGTTTTCGCCTGGCCTTTCAGGGAGTGACCGGCATGGCCTTTCTGGAAGCGGATTACCTGCCGTCCGATCAGCTGCCCGGCCTCAAGATCGACTGGCAACCGATATACCCCTATATTCCCTCGGCGCCGAGCAACATCACTCGCTACACCGAGGCTATCGATAAAATCCTCAAGAATCTCGACAGTCTCGATATCGCCGCAGTCAGCAGCGGCATCAGGCAGGCTGTCGCCGCCCTCAACCAGGCCATGCAGGAAGCGCATATCTCGCAGATCAGCGACGAGTCTTTAGCATTGTTGAAGGAACTGCGGACCACCAACAATCGTATCGATACTCTGCTAGCCGGCGGGCAAGCTCCCCTGCAGCAGTTTTTCGCCACCCTTCCGGAACTGTCACGCTCCCTGTCACACAGCGCCCGCCAGCTTGAAACCCTGACAACCGAACTCCCCCGGGAGCTGGCGCCCCTGGGACAGAGCCTGCGGCAGATAAGCGCCCTGCTGACCGCTGAACAGCAGACCATTGAAACCACGCTGAGCAACTTTCGGCAGACCTCGGAAAACCTGCTCGACATGTCGGAAAATGCCCGCGACTATCCCGCCCAGACAATATTCGGAGCGCCGCCAGCCCCCGTGGAGTCTTTGAAATGAACTCAAATATATCTCGCATCCTGGTGTGTATGATGATAAGCGGATGGCTGCTGACCGGGTGCCTGCGCCTTGGCGAGCGCCCCGCGGAACGCATCAGCTATGTGTTTACGGCGGAGCGCCCGGGAAAACCTGGTGAAAAGAGCGGATCCGCCGTACTGCAGGTCACGCCCATGCGCATTTCCCCACGATTCAACAGCCGCAGCTTTGTGTATCGCAAAGGGGCATCGCGATACCAGACGGACTACTACCATCAGTTTCTGATCGCGCCCGCCAGTCTGATCCAGGAAGAGGTGGTACATTGGCTGGCGGCAAGTCCCGGCCTGTCGATGGCAGGAGCATCGGCGGGGCCCCTGCCTCCCGACTATCTGCTGCAGGGACATATCATCGATCTGTATGCCGATTACCGTCAGGAACAGCCTTCAGCCATTCTGGAAATCGCGTTTTTACTCCTCGAACATCCTGCCGTGGAAAACCCGGTCCTTCTCAGGCGCCGCTATCGGAGTGAAATCCCCGCAGGCCACAACTCACCCGACGCCCTCATCAAGGCATGGGACTGCGCATTGACCCGGATACTGGAAAACCTGGAAAGAGATCTGATCGTTGCCATCGAGGATCATCGGCGCCGATAAACGACGTGGCGGAATTCAGCATACGCCTGTTCCGAAACGACAAGCCATTCGTCCTGCCGCACAGGTGGGAAAAAGCAGTCACCCGGATACGCCTTATCGATCCAGGAAATATGCATGCGGTGTGCAATCGCAAGTGCCTGGCGATAAACGTCCCGTCCGCCGATAAAAAACACTTTTTGCGACTCCTGGCCAGCCCGCCGCACAGCACTGTCGAAATCCCTGCACACCATGACGCCAGGGACCGGAGGCATACCGCGGCTGACGACAATGTTAGTGCGTCCCGGCAGGGGGCGTCCCAGCGAAATAAAGGTTTTCCTTCCCATGATCAGGCAATGTCCCATGGTAAGACGGCGAAACAGAGCCAACTCCTCGGGGATATGCCATGGAAGTTTTCCATGCTGGCCGATGATGCCGCTACGGGTCATGGCCGCGATAATAATCAGCTCAACGTCATACATGGCGCACCGTTTATAAGACACTTCTCACCGCCAGCAGTTCCCCTCGCCTATCCTGCAGGGGGCACAGACGGGGATCTGTTGATTTTCTGTTGAAGTCATATGACACAAGGTTGCCCCCACCCTTTTTGCTGATCGCTTAAATCCAGGGGTTTATTTCAGGTCCGCTTGCCGGCTGTTCAAGGATTGATACAATCTCCATGGGTTTTATTACCGACAGGAAAATCCTGGATATGTCTGCAGGCAGATTTTTGCAAGGCCTGCGCAAAGCATAAAACGGGATGAAGAGACAACGGCCAGGCAGCCTTTTGCAGGCCTCAGAATTGTATCGGACGGCAGGTTTTCCAACCGAAAGGAGAACGACATGGCACAGGACCACCATTTCATACTCGGAGTTCACGTGGACAATCGCATCAAACGCGCATCCGACGTTCAGCAATTACTGACCGATTATGGTTGCAACATTAAAACCCGCATCGGACTGCATGAAGTTACAGGAAATTTCTGCGCGGGGTTCGGCCTGATTCTTCTGGAAATGATCGGCGAAACCGAAAAGATCGAGAAACTCGCCGAAAAGCTCGAAAAGATCGAAGGTGTTTCGGTACAACGCATGGTCTTTGAACATCCATAGATAGTATCCATCCGGAAACTCCGGATGGATACCAGCGTAGTTTTCATATGGGAAACGAGCAATTTTTCGTTGTGGCAAGGAAATCAAGGGGTTGCGCGGAGGCGTACATCGGTACGCCGCACAAGCAAGCCTGCGGATTGACGCCGCCACGGCGGAAAAGGGCCGTTTCCGGATGAAAACTAGATAAATCATGGCGGAAGGCGGCAACCTTTTGCCGCCTTTCCTTTCCATGGTTTCGGATGGATCTCTAACGCCTGCTCACTCAAGTACCCGCCTGTGCAGCAAGGACCAATGTCTGTATTTGCGCGGCATATGGCTTCCCGTTGCACCAATAATCATGGCCGCCCACAGCAACTGTTCGGCAAACTGCAGCCACAGGTGCAGCAAGACGACACAACCGACATGCAGCATGGCCATGATGCCTGCCCCCTGATAAGGCCAGTGTCTTGTCTGGTATAACTCCGAAGCCACCAGACCGAGGCCGGTAACAACTGTCAGCCTGCCCCAGAAATGCAAATCACTGAGCGGTTGATTAAAAATGACGCCGCCCAGCATAACCCCGGCAACTCCGATATGCAGGCTGCGAAACATTATATCCAGCGCCCGCGCCCAACCGGGACGAAAATATATCGATTTTTTTTGACCGTCTTTTTTATCCATGCCCACCTCCCTGGATTATACGTAACCCCTCTTGCGGAAAGGAATACATTTACACCAAAACGATTGCGATAAACAAGTCTGTCCTGAAACAAGGACATAAAAGACAGTGCAATAAAAACCCACCGGAACTGCAATGGTCCGCAAAAGGCTATTCAGAAACCTCAGAAAGAGCCTGGATAAAAAACGAAGTGGGTCTTTTCCC
>NZ_JBFWJQ010000052.1:0-16082 GCF_050253115.1 Syntrophotalea sp. | reverse complement strand
TGGCCGAGGGGACCGAAATGGTAATGCCCGGCGACAATGCCAGCATGACCGTAAATCTGATCACCCCGATCGCCATGGACAAAGAGCTGCGTTTCGCCATTCGCGAAGGCGGCCGTACGGTCGGTGCTGGTGTCGTCAGCGAAATTATCGAATAAAGGGAATTGCCATGCAGAGCCAGAAAATAAGGATCCGTTTAAAGGCTTACGATCATAAATTGCTCGATCTCTCCGTTAATGAAATTGTTGACACGGCCAAGCGCACCGGGGCGCGCGTTGCTGGCCCTATCCCCCTGCCCACGGTGATAAACAAATACTGTGTGCTTCGCGGACCGCATGTTGATAAAAAGAGTCGTGAGCAGTTCGAGATGCGCACCCACAAAAGGCTTCTTGACATTGTCGAGCCGACACAGCAGACTGTCGACGCCTTGATGAAGCTCGACCTGTCGGCGGGTGTTGACGTCGAAATCAAGTTGTAAGACTTTTATCATAGGTAAGGGAAAGCATCATGACGAAGGGAATTTTGGGTAAGAAGCTGGGGATGACCCAGGTCTTCGCTGCTGACGGTAAGTGCATTCCGGTGACCGTGGTCGAGGCTGGTCCTTGCATCGTGTTGCAGAAAAAGACTCTGGAAAAAGACGGCTACAATGCCCTTCAGCTCGGGTTTGGGGCCAAGAAGACTCACCGCACCAACAAGCCTGCCATGGGTCATTTCAAAAAGGCCGGGAAGGGGGCATTCGTCTTCCTGCGGGAAGTCGAGTGCGACAATACCGATGAACATGCCGTTGGTGATGAAATTACATGTGGGGAGTTTTTCGCCGCCGGCGACATCCTTGATGTAACGGGGACCAGCAAGGGGAAAGGTTTTCGGGGCGTTGTAAAACGTTGGAACTTTGCCGGTGGTCGCGCCAGCCATGGCTCGATGTTCCACCGCAGGCCTGGTGGCATCAGTGCCAGTGCCTGGCCTTCCCGGGTATTCAAGGGTAAAAAGATGGCAGGCCAGATGGGGAACAAGCGCGTGACCACGCAAGGTCTGGAAGTGGTCGACGTGCGGTCCGAAAAGAGCCTGGTACTTATTAAAGGCGCCGTTCCGGGGCCTGTAAACGGCCTGCTGCTCATCCGGAAAAGCCGCAAGGCTTGATGGCCGGGCTGCAACTAGAGATTCTGGAGAAAAACCATGGCAAAAATTGCAGTTTATGACATAAACCGGAATCAGGTTTCGGAGCGAGAGCTGTCCGACGAGGTGTTTAATGCCGACGTCAAGGAATACCTGATTCATGATATGGTACGATATCAGCTGGCTGCTCGCCGTCAGGGCACTTCCGCTGCAAAGAACCGTAGCGCCGTTGCGGGTGGCGGTAAGAAGCCCTTTCGTCAGAAAGGCACTGGCAATGCCCGTCAGGGCTGCATTCGCGCGCCTCACTATGTGGGCGGTGGCGCCGCCTTCGGGCCGAGCCCTCGCGACTACAGTTTCAAACTGAACAAAAAAGTCAAGAAGGCGGCGCTGCGCTGTGCGCTTTCCGTTCGGTTCAAGGAAGAGCGACTGTCTGTGCTTAATGACTTCCAGCTGGAAAGCATTGGAACCAAGGGGGTGGCTGAAATCCTCCGGCGTTTCGAGCTGGACAACGTGCTGGTGTTGATTGATGGCGAAAACAGGAATCTCGAACTGTCGGCACGTAATCTGCCCCATGTCAAGGTGCTCAAGGCCGAAGGCGTGAATGTGTACGACCTGATGAACCATCGGAATCTGGTTGTTACCGAAGGGGCCGTTGAACAGTTGGAAGGAGCGTTAGGGTAATGAAACCGCTGCACGAGATACTTAAACGGCCCTTGGTTACCGAAAAGACCGTACAGAGGGAAGGCGAAGCCCAGATCGTTGCGTTTGAAGTCAAAAGGGATGCCAACAAGGTCGAAATCAAGAAGGCTGTTGAGCAGGCTTTTGAAGTCAAGGTAAAGAACGTCAATACCGTGCTTGTTGCTGGCAAGGTCAAGCGTCTGGGTCGCACGTTCGGCAAGCGTTCCAATTGGAAGAAGGCTTACGTAACCCTGGCCGAAGGTAGCTCGATCGATCTGTTCGGTGTTTAATGGGGTGCAATCAGGTAAAACGGAGTTACGATAATGGCAATCAAAAAGTATAAGCCGACTTCGGCTGGCCGACGTCATATGACCTCGGCCGATTTCGCCGACATTACTGTGGCCAAACCGGAGAAATCGCTGGTTGAAAAACTTAACCAAACCGGTGGACGGAACAATGCTGGCCGCATCACCAAGCGGCATACCGGGGGCGGGCACAAGCAGAAGTATCGCGTCATCGATTTTCGTCGGGACAAGAAAGACATCCCTGCCAAAATCGCCACCATCGAGTACGATCCGAATCGGTCGGCGCGCATCGCTCTTGCTTGTTATGCCGATGGCGAAAAGCGCTATATCCTGGCGCCTCTTGGATTGAATGTCGGAGATGTTGTGATTGCCAGCGAGCAGGCCGACATCAAGCCCGGCAATGCGCTCTCGATCCGGTCCATTCCTCTGGGCACCTGGGTTCATAACATTGAGTTGAAGATTGGCAAAGGCGGCCAGTTGGCTCGCAGTGCCGGAACCTACGCCATGATCGCTGCCAAGGAAGGCAAGTATGCGCAATTGCGACTTCCTTCCGGAGAGGTTCGGCTGGTGCTGCAGGACTGCTGTGCCACGGTGGGGCAGGTAGGTAATATCCATCACGAAAACGTCAAGATCGGCAAGGCTGGTCGCAATCGGTGGCTTGGTAAGCGTCCGCAGTCGCGCGGCGTGGCGATGAACCCTGTCGATCATCCGCATGGTGGTGGTGAGGGCAAAAGCTCCGGCGGTCGTCATCCCGTTACGCCTTGGGGTGTGCCCACCAAAGGGTACAAGACCCGCGTCAATAAGCGCACCGACCGTTTTATCGTTCGCCGGAAGAAGTAACATCGTTGAAATTTAGAGGAGACCACTGTGGCTAGATCGATCAAAAAAGGGCCGTATGTCGAGGCGAGCCTCCTTCGCAAATCCGATTTCGAAGGGGGGGCCGGTTCCAAGAAGGTAATCAAGACCTGGTCTCGGCGATCGACTATTATTCCCGAGTTTGTTGGATATACCTTCGCCGTGCATAACGGAAAAAAGTTTATCCCTGTTTTCGTCACCGAAAACATGGTTGGGCATAAGCTCGGCGAATTCGCTCCCACGCGCACCTACTACGGGCATGGCGCTGACAAGAAGAGCAAAAGGTAAGTAACAAGCGATTTCGCAAGAGGAGTTTCTATTCATGGAAGCTAAGGCCAAGCTTAGATATGTGCGTCTGTCGCCTCGTAAGACCCGATTGGTGGTCGATATGGTGCGCGGAAAAGGGGTTCAGGAGGCGCTGAATATTCTGAGGTTTTCTCCTCAGAAAGCGGCCGGCATCGTATATCAACTGGTTGGTTCGGCCGTGGCCAACGCCGAGCAGAAGGGGGTCGCCGACGTCGACCGGCTGTACATCAAAAGCATAGCCGTCGATCAGGGTCCCGTGCTTAAGCGGTTCATGCCGCGAGCACAGGGACGGGCTACCAGGATCCGCAAACCGACCAGCCACATTACCGTGGTTCTGAACGAAAAATAAGTTTAAGGAGGTGATGGTTTGGGCCAGAAAGTACATCCGACAGGATTTCGACTGGGAGTCGTCAAGACCTGGAGTTCCCGGTGGTACGCTGAGGGGGAATACTCCCAGCTTCTGCACGAAGATATAAAGCTTCGCAATTATCTTAAAAAGCGGCTTTATCATGCCGGCATCGCCAGGATCGAAATTGAGCGTGCCGCAAGCAAGGCCAAAATTAATGTGTATGCCGCTCGTCCCGGCATCATTATCGGCAAAAAGGGTGCCGAGGTTGAAGCCTTGAAAAAGGATCTGGCCCGGCTCACCGACAAGGAAGTGTTCATCAATATTCAGGAAGTGCGCAAACCCGAGGTCGATGCCCAACTTGTTTCCGAGAATGTGGCAACTCAGCTTGAGCGCCGTGTCGCCTTCCGCCGTGCCATGAAAAAAAGCGTGAGCATGGCTTTGAAGTTTGGTGCTCAGGGTATCAAGATTACCTGCAGCGGTCGCTTGGGTGGTGCCGAGATGAGTCGGACCGAGTGGTATCGTGAAGGACGTGTGCCCCTGCACACTCTCAGGGCCGATATCGATTATGGATTCGCCGAGGCCAAGACTACTTATGGTATTATCGGCGTCAAGGTTCTCATCTTCAAGGGCGAAGTCCTGTCGCAGGAATAACCACGGGAACCGAATAGGAGTATTCTGCCATGTTAATGCCCAAGAAGGTTAAACATAGAAAACAGTTTAAAGGCCGCATGAAAGGCGTAGCCTATCGCGGTAGCGAACTAAATTTTGGCGATTACGGGCTTAAAGCGGTCGAATGTGGATGGCTGTCTTCCAGACAGATTGAGTCCGCGCGTCGTGCCATGACAAGGCATGTGAAACGCGGCGGGAAGATCTGGATCCGTATTTTCCCGGACAAATCTCTGACCAAAAAGCCCGCTGAGACCCGCATGGGTAAAGGTAAAGGGTCGCCCGATAGCTGGGTGGCTGTTATCAAACCCGGCATGATGCTTTACGAGATGCAGGGTGTAGACAGGGAAGTGGCCTGCGAAGCATTGCGGCTGGCTGCTCATAAGCTCCCCATGAAGACCAGGATTGTTGCACGGGAGGATGTGGCCAATGAAAGCTAGTGAGCTGCGCGACCTGACGGTCGAAGAGTTGGAAAAAAAAGTAGAGGAACTCAATCAGGAGCTGTTTAACCTGAAGTTCCAATTGGCTACCGGGCAATTGGAAAACAGCGCCCGGCTTCCCCAGACGCGCAGGACCATCGCACGGGTTCATACCATCCTGCGTCAGAAGCGAAGCTGATCGGTACGGGGAGATAAATTTCAATGAGTAAAATACGTGGCAATCGGAAAACCCGCGTCGGGGTTGTTATCAGCGACAAGATGGATAAAACCGTTGTGGTCCGTGTCGACCAGATGGTCAAGCATCCGGTCTACAAAAAATTTATCAAGCGCCGGGTTACCTTCAAGGCCCATGATGAAGAGAATCGCTGCAACATCGGGGATAAGGTTTCGGTCGTAGAAACCCGTCCGCTGTCCCGGGACAAACGTTGGCGGGTACGCGAAATCCTTGAAAAGAACGTAATCCTGTAGGAGATAACAGTCATGATACAGATGCAGACGATGCTTGATGTAGCGGACAACTCTGGTGCGCGTAAACTCTGCTGCATCAAGGTTCTTGGTGGCTCCAAGCGAAAATATGCCGGGCTTGGAGATATCATCATCTGCTCCGTAAAGGAGGCCCTGCCCAATTCCCGCGTAAAAAAAGGGGATGTGGTTAGAGCTGTCATCGTTCGAACCGCTAAGGAAGTACCTCGCCCTGACGGATCGGCGATTCGTTTCGATAAAAATTCCGCAGTGGTTGTGAACCAGGCCGGGGAACCTATCGGAACCCGTATCTTCGGTCCAGTTGCTCGGGAGTTGCGCGCACAGCGGTACATGAAGATCGTATCGCTGGCCCCCGAGGTACTTTAATTCGGAACTGGGAGTAAGAGAAATGGCAGCGAAAAAAATGCATGTCAAAAAAGATGACATGGTTATGGTTATAGCGGGCAAGGAGAAAGGCAAGACCGGCAAGGTGTTGCGTGTATTGCCGGGCAAAGGGCGTGTTGTTGTCGAAAGCCTTAATGTTGTCAAGCGGCACACAAGGCCCAACCGCGTCAATACCCAAGGGGGAATTGTCGAGAAGGAAGCCCCGCTGGATGCCTCCAATGTTGCACTCGTCTGCAGCGCCTGCAACAAGCCCACGCGGACCGGTGTGAGGATTCTCGAAGATGGGTCCAAGACTCGGTTCTGTAAAAAGTGCAACGAGACCTTGGACAAGTAACGGAGGATTTCCATGGGTGCGAGATTGAAGGAAGTATACACGAAGGAAATTGCTCCCGCGTTGGCTGAGCGGTTGCAGTTGAAAAATGTAATGGAAGTCCCCAGGGTGGAGAAGGTGGTCCTCAATATGGGACTGGGGGAGGCCATACAGAATATCAAGGTTCTGGAGTCCGCTGTGGAGGAGCTTACGCGCATCAGCGGCCAGAAACCCGTCGTCACCAAGGCGAAGAAATCCATCGCTCAATTCAAGTTGCGCGAAGGGATGCCGATCGGTTGCATGGTAACGTTGCGTCGCGACAAGGCTTATGAGTTCCTTGACCGGTTGGTCAACGTCGCTCTTCCCCGGGTGCGCGACTTCAAGGGCGTTTCCAAGAAGGGCTTTGACGGTCGCGGGAACTATACCCTTGGTATCCGCGAACAGCTCATTTTCCCCGAAATCGACCTGGAGAAGATCGATAAGGTGAAGGGCTTGAACATTACCATTGTTACCACGGCCAAGAACGATGAGGAAGGATATGCCCTGATGGAAGCCATCGGTATGCCCTTTCCCAAAAAAGCCCAAGACTAGGGGAGGACGACGTGGCAAAGAAATCTATGATGATCAAAGCCGCCCGGTCGAACAAGTTCAAGGTGCGGAAATATAACCGCTGTCCCTTGTGCGGGCGGCCTCGGGCTTATTACCGTAAGTTCGATATGTGCCGGATTTGCTTGCGGAAACTTGCGCTGGAAGGCAAGCTCCCCGGCGTGATTAAATCAAGCTGGTAAATCAGTAAGGAGTTGCATCCATGGCAATGACAGATCCTATAGCCGATATGCTTACCCGCATCCGTAATGCGGGACTGGCCCGGCATGCGAAGTGCGACGTGCCGGCATCCAATGTCAAGCTGGCCATCGTCACCGTGCTCAAGGAACTCGGCTATATCAAGAATTTCAAGCAGATAACCGACGAAAAACAGGGTGTGCTGCGTATCTATCTGAAATTCGATAACGATAGCAAACACATTATTAATGCCATCGACCGCGTCTCAACGCCGGGGCGCAGGGTTTATGTCGGCAAAGACGAGATCCCGGTAGTGAAAAATGGTCTTGGCAATGCCATCCTTTCGACTTCGAAAGGGGTTATGCACGATGTCGCCGCTCGTGAAGCACAATTGGGTGGCGAAGTTTTGTGCTCCATCTGGTAGAAAGAACTCGGCTAAGGAGCCAGAAAATGTCTAGAATTGGGAAAAAGCCTATCAACCTTCCCAAGGGCGTTACGGTGTCTCAAGCCGGAGACACGGTCACGGTCAAAGGGCCCAAGGGAGAGCTGGTCAAAAACATTGTTGCCGGGATACAGTTGGAAACCGCTGGCGACCAGATACTGGTGCAGTGCGCTGCAGAGGGTAAGCAGGAGGGCGCCTACAGGGGTCTTGTGCGGGCCCTTGTCGCCAACATGGTTGAAGGTGTGACCAACGGTTTCGAACGTGTTCTGGAAATTAATGGCGTGGGTTACCGCGCCGAAGTAAAGGGGAGTGCGCTCAACCTGTCTCTCGGGTATTCGCACCCGATCGAATATGCACTGCCCAAAGGGATCTCTGCCGAGGTTGAAAAGCAGACCAAAATCGTTGTTCGCGGTATTGACAAAGAGTTGGTTGGCGCCACTGCCGCCAAGATCCGCTCTTTCAGAAAGCCTGAGCCCTATAAAGGCAAGGGTGTAAAATACGCTGAAGAACGGATTCTGCGGAAAGCCGGTAAGGCCGGGAAAAAATAACGCAATACAGGGCAAGGAGATAGAGAGTGAACGCCGCATTGAAGAGACGCCAGGCGCGATTGAAAAGACAGGTACGTGTGCGCCGAAAGGTGCGTGGCACGTCGGATATGCCCAGACTCTGCGTGTTCCGAAGCGCCAAGCATGTTTATGCGCAGATTGTCGAAGATACGACCGGAAAAACTCTGGTCTCGGCTTCGACGGTCAACGCAGATGTCGCCGAAGGCCTGAAGTATACAGGGAATGTCGACGCAGCCAAGGCTGTCGGCAAGGCTATCGCCCAGAAAGCGCTGGCTATGAATATCAAAAACGTGGTCTTCGACCGGAACGGATTTCTCTACCACGGGCGCGTCAAGACCCTGGCAGAGGCCGCCCGGGAAGCCGGTCTGTCTTTTTAGTTAAGGAGGATATCTTTGCTTCGCATCGATCCCAATGAGTTGGAACTGACGGACCGGGTTGTACACATCAACCGGTGTGCCAAGGTTGTCAAAGGTGGACGGCGTTTCAGTTTTTCCGCGCTTGTCGTTGTTGGTGATGGTCAGGGAATTGTCGGCTACGGACATGGTAAAGCCAAGGAAGTGCCCGAAGCGATTCGCAAAGGGGTGGAGCAGGCCAAAAAGAACCTGATTCGCGTGCCCCTGAAGGATCGCAGTATCCCTTTTGATGTGATCGGCAAGTTTGGCGCCGGTCGGGTATTGCTCAAGCCTGCTTCGGCCGGTACTGGCGTCATTGCCGGTGGTGCCGTTCGCGCTGTGCTGGAGGTCTCCGGGGTTGGCGACATTCTGTCGAAATGCCTTGGTTCCAATAATCCGCACAACGTTGTTCGCGCGACCATCAACGCGTTGTCGCAACTCAAAAGCGCCGAAGAGTTGCGTGCTCTGCGCGGTGCCGATACCGAAGAATAACAGGAGCCGACTAGGAGGGTTTCATGGCCGGACAAATCAAGGTGACCCTGAAGAAGAGCGGCATCGGTCGCAAGGAATATTTCACAAAGGTTCTAAAAGGCCTCGGCCTGACCAGACTGAACAAAACAGTGGTGTTGCCCGACACGCCCGAAATCAGGGGTATGATCAACAAGGTGTCCCACATGGTTGTGGTTGAGGACTGAGAGCGCGAGGGATTTGAATATGGATTTGAGTAATCTGCGGCCGGCTATCGGCTCTACCAAGACTCGGAAGCGCATCGGGCGTGGACCAGGTTCCGGTAACGGTAAGACCGCCGGCAAGGGACACAAGGGGCAAAAAGCCCGCAGTGGCGGCAGCGTCAAGCCCGGTTTCGAGGGCGGCCAGATGCCGTTGCAGCGCCGTCTGCCCAAGCGTGGCTTTAAATCGCTCAATAAAAAGGTCTATGCTCTGGTCAACCTGCGCGACCTGCAGGAAATGTTCGAGGCCGGGAGCGTGGTCGATGTTGAGGCTTTTGGCCAGAGCGGTCTTGTTAAAAAGATTTGCGACGGTATCAAAGTGCTTGGTGATGGTGACCTTGACAAGGCTCTGACTGTCAAAGCTCATAAATTCAGCCAGGGCGCCGTTGCCAAGATAGAAGCCGCTGGCGGGAAAGCCGAGGTAATCTAAATTGTTCAAGCGCATCCAGAATATCTTCAGTATCCCGGAATTGCGTCGTCGCATTCTTTTTACCCTGGGGATGCTCGCGGTCTATCGTGTCGGTTGTCATGTACCGATTCCCGGGATCAATGGCGATGTGCTTGCAGACTTTTTCCAGAAATCCCAGAGCGGACTGCTCGGGATGGTAAGTGCTTTTACGGGGGGTGCGCTGGCGCGCATGACCGTTTTTGCGCTTGGCATTATGCCCTATATCAGTGCTTCAATTATCCTGCAGTTGCTCGGGGTTGTTTTTGAGCCAGTAGAGCGACTTGCCAAGGAAGGGGAACAGGGGCGTAAAACCATCACCAAGTGGACCCGTTACGGGACCATCGTGTTGTCCATTGTTCAGGGCGCCGGCATAGCGGTCGGACTTCAGTCGATGGTTGTCGATGGCGCAGCGGTTGTTTCTCATCCCGGTTTCGGATTCATTCTGCTTACCGTGATAACCCTGACGGCGGGAACCGCCTTTATCATGTGGGTTGGTGAGCAGATCACCGAGCGCGGCATCGGTAACGGCATCTCGCTGATTATCTTTGCCGGAATCATTGCCGATATGCCTGCCGCCATATTCAATACCGTGCGACTGGCTAATACGGGTGCGCTCGGCCCGGCGAGCATTCTGCTTCTGCTGGCTGTTGTTGTCGCGACGATCTGGGCGATCGTGTTCATGGAACTGGCACAGCGCCGACTGCCGATTCACTATGCAAAACGCGTTGTCGGAATGCGGAACTACGGGGGACAGAAGAGTCACTTGCCCTTGAAGATCAACATGAGTGGAGTGATTCCGCCGATCTTCGCGAGCTCCATCATTATGTTTCCTGCGACGGTCGCCAACCTGATCAATATCGCCTGGGTGCAGAAAGCGGCCAGCTGGATGACACCCGGGCATGCGATTTATTATTTCTTTTATGTTGCATTTATCATCTTCTTCTGCTACTTCTACACGGCTGTTACCTTCAACCCGGTCGATGTAGCCGACAATGTCAAAAAGCAAGGTGGCTACATTCCCGGCATACGTCCTGGCAAGGCCACCTCGGACTATATTGACTCGGTTCTTGGGCGGTTGACATTTGCGGGTGCCGCATATGTATCCGTTGTATGTGTGTTGCCGACCCTTCTGATAACCGGGTTGAATGTTCCTTTCTTCTTTGGGGGAACGTCTCTGTTGATCGTGGTTGGTGTGGGGCTTGATACCGCTTCGCAGGTGGAGGCCCATCTGATTTCGCGATCATATGAGGGGTTCATGAAGGGGGTTACCCTGCGTGGACGCCATGGCTAGGAAGTGTGAGGTAAAGATGAAGATGGTTTTGTTGGGTCCTCCCGGTTCCGGGAAGGGAACCCAGGCGAAAATGCTCTGTGATGTGTTGGGCGTGCCGCAGATTTCGACCGGTGATATGCTCAGGGCTGCAGTCAAAGAAGGCACTCCCATGGGTGTCAAGGCGAAGCAGAAGATGGAATCCGGGGCTCTGGTTCCCGATGAGGTTGTTGTCGGGATAGTCAAGGAGCGCCTTTCCAAGTCCGATTGTGTCAACGGTTTCATACTGGATGGTTTCCCGCGTACCTTGGCTCAGGCCGATGCGTTAAAGGCAACGCTTGCGGATTTGGGCAAGGATCTTGATGCGGTTATATCGCTGAACGTTGACAATGAGGCGGTTGTTGCGCGAATTGGCGGACGACGTACCTGTCGCGACTGCAGTAAGATGTATCATGTCGTATTTGATGCTCCAAAGGACGCGGACAAATGTGATAAGTGTGGCGGCCCGCTGTTGCAGCGTGATGATGACCAGGAAGCAACGATTCGTCGGCGCCTGGAAGTTTACGCTGAGCAAACCGCACCATTGATCGAATATTATCGCGCTGAAGGGTTGTTGCGCGAGGTTGATGGCATGCAGGATATAGCTGCTGTGCAACAGCAGATTCTTGGTGCTTTGGACTGCGGGCAGTGATACCGATTAAATCCAGCGACGATCTGCTCCGCATGCGTGAGTCGGGGCGTATGGTCGCGGAGATTCTTGCGCTGTTGGCCGAAAAGGTTGTTCCAGGTATCACGACGCTGGAGTTGGATCGCCTGGCGGAGCGAGAATGTAAAAAACGGGGGGCCAAGCCGGCCTTTAAGGGTTATGGCGGGTTCCCGTTCAGTATTTGCGCGTCTCCTGAAGATCGGGTTGTGCATGGCTTTCCGGATCGCCGTCCTTTGCTCGAGGGGGAAATTCTCAGTATCGACTTCGGGGTTGTCTGGAAGGGGTTTTACGGCGATTCGGCTATGACGCTGCCCGTCGGAAAAATAGACGCAGCGAAACAACGGTTGCTTGATGTTACCGGACAATCTCTGGCGCTGGGGATTGCGCAAGCCATTCCTGGCAACCGTTTGTTTGATATTTCGCATGCCATTCAGAGTTATGTCGAGGCTCAGGGATTCAGTGTGGTAAAGGAGTTTGTCGGGCACGGTATTGGGCGCGGATTGCATGAAGATCCGCAAGTTCCCAACTTCGGTCCGCCAGGGCAGGGTCCGTTGTTGCGCTGTGGCATGGTATTGGCTATTGAGCCGATGATCAATGCAGGTAAGTGTGGAGTCAAGGTTCTTGAGGATGGGTGGACAGCGGTTACGTCTGATGGCAAGCCGTCTGCGCATTTCGAGCATACCGTGGCGATTACCGACGAAGGCCCGCAAATATTGACCGCCGTTTAGGAATTCAACGTAATGTGAAAAGGTCTGTGCGTCATAGCTGAATGCGGCCTTTTCGGATTAACAGGCATCGTATTAAAAAGGGATGATCAATGAAAGTTCGAGCTTCGGTCAAGCCGATTTGTTCCAAATGTAAAGTAGTTAGACGCAAGGGAATTGTCAGGATCATCTGCGAGAACCCCAAGCATAAGCAAAAACAGGGATAAAGGGATCAGGAGGATACGACATTGGCACGAATCGCTGGTATCGATTTACCGAGAAACAAGCGGATCGAGGTTGCGCTTACTTATATTTACGGCATTGGCCGCTCCTCGTCCCAAAATATTTTGCAGAAAGCCGGGGTGGATCCCAACACCCGTACGGATGATCTGACGGAAGCGGAAGCCGGTCTCATTCGCGATGTCATCGACGGTCATTATCAGGTCGAGGGTGATTTGCGTCGCGTGGTGACCGGAAACATCAAGCGGTTGATGGATCTTGGTTGCTACCGTGGCTTGCGTCATCGGCGCGGGCTTCCTGTCCGTGGTCAGAAAACCAAAACCAATGCGCGTACGCGCAAGGGGCCGCGGAAAACCGTCGCCGGCAAGCGTAAGTAAAGGGAGGAACCATGGCTAAGGGTAAGCGAGTTGTACGGAAAAAAGTCGAGAAAAAGAATATAGCCAATGGTATCGCCCATATTCAGGCGACTTTCAACAACACCATTGTCACTATTACGGACGTTGCAGGCAACGTGATCTCCTGGTCCACCTGCGGGACGATGAGCTTTAAGGGGTCCCGTAAAAGCACCCCGTTTGCGGCTCAGATCGCTGCGGAAGACGCGGCCAAGAAGGCCATGGAGCACGGATTGCGGTCCGTTGAGGTTCGCGTCAAAGGGCCCGGTTCCGGTCGGGAATCGGCATTGCGCGCTCTTTCTTCGGCAGGTCTGAATATCAGCGTGATCAAGGACGTTACACCTATTCCCCACAATGGTTGTCGTCCGCCCAAGCGCAGAAGAGTTTAAACAACCAAGGAGGATGAACGTTGGCTAGATATACTGGGCCTGTCTGCCGGCTGTGCAGAAGAGAAACCACGAAGCTGTTCCTTAAGGGGGACAGGTGTTATACAGATAAATGTGCTCTTGAAAGACGCAACTACGCGCCTGGCCAGCATGGTCAGGGTCGTGGCAAAGCTTCCGACTACGGCACCCAGCTGCGTGAAAAACAGCGCATGAAACGCACCTACGGCTTGCTTGAGAAGCAGTTCCGGGCCTATTTTGACAAGGCGGATCGCATGAAAGGGGTGACCGGCGAGAACCTGCTGGTCCTGCTTGAACGTCGGCTTGACAGCGTCGTCTACCGGCTCGGATTTACCAGTTCGCGTGCCGAGGCTCGCGCCCTTGTGCGGCAGGGTCACTTCTTGGTGAACGGTCGGAAGGTTAATGTGCCTTCCTACACCCTGAGGGTCAATGATGTCGTTGAGCTGCGCGAGAAGTCTCGCAAGGTTGCCCGTATCAACGAGGCTCTTGACGGTGTCATGCGGCGCGGTCTGCCTTCCTGGGTTGAACTTGACCGGGATGCCTTCAAGGGTAGCCTCAAGACCCTGCCGGTGCGCGAGGAAATGACTACGCCGGCCTTCCAGGAGCAGCTGATCGTCGAGCTTTACTCCAAGTAATGGCCAATTGTAGTTGCTGCCACCTCATACGGAGGATGTGAATGTACAAAAACTGGAGAGATCTGATCAAGCCTAAGCGCCTCCAGGTTGATGTGGACTCCTTGTCGGATACCTATGGCAAGTTCACGGCTGAGCCTTTCGAGCGGGGATTCGGCACCACCTTGGGTAATTCCCTGCGGCGGGTGCTGCTCTCGTCTCTGCAGGGTGCGGCTATCACCTCGGTCAGGATAAAAGGGGTACTGCATGAATTTTCCAGCATCCCGGGTGTTACCGAAGATGTCACAGATATCATCCTGAATCTTAAAGGGGTGCTGCTCAAGCTGCACGGTACGGACAGTCGCAACATCCGGATTGTCAAAAAGGGCGCTGGCGTCATCACGGCAGGTGACATTATCACGGATTCCCATGTGGATGTACTCAATCCCGACCATCATATACTGACTTGCGGCAAGGATGCCGATCTTGAAATGGATATGGTCGTCGCCATGGGCAAGGGCTACGTGCCGGCTGAACGGAACCGGGATGAGAAGGCTCCGGTGGGAACGATCCCCATCGATGCGCTTTTTTCGCCGATTAAAAAGGTCAATTTCACGGTTACCAACGCCCGTGTCGGACAAATCACCGACTACGACAAGCTTAACCTCGAAATCTCCACGGACGGAAGCGTGCGTCCTGATGACGCGGTGGCTTTCGCTGCTAAAATTCTCAAGGAACAGTTGCAGATTTTCATCAACTTAGATGAAGATACGGAAACGGTTGTCGAAGAGGAGAGTGAAGAGAACCGCAAGATCAACGAAAATCTGTATCGCTCCGTTGAGGAACTGGAACTTTCCGTGAGAAGTGCCAACTGCCTGAAGAATGCCAATATTCACCTTATCGGCGACTTGGTGCAGCGGTCCGAAGCTGAGATGCTCAAAACCCAGAACTTCGGGCGAAAATCTTTGAACGAAATTAAGGATATACTGGCCGATATGGGGCTTTCACTCGGTATGGCTCTCGAGAATTTTCCCGATCCTGAATATCTTAAAATGATTCAGGAAGGGAAAGAAGATCTATGACGGCCCAGATTACGCATTGATAAAGAAAGGACCGTTGAACCATGCGTCACAATAAATCCGGTAAACGGCTCGGGCGCAATTCCAGTCACCGTGCTGCCATGATGCGCAACATGGTCACTTCGTTGCTCGAGCATGAAAAGATCACCACGACCGATGCGCGTGCCAAGGAATTGCGCAAGGTGGTTGACCGAATGATCACCCTTGGTAAACGCGGGGATCTTCATGCCCGGCGACAGGCCAGCCAGGTGATTCGGGAGCGCAAGGTTGTAGGGAAGCTGTTCGAAGTTATCGGCCCCCGCTTCAAGGACCGCCCCGGCGGTTATACGCGCATCATCAAGTTGGCTAACCGCCTTGGCGACAACGCTTCGCAGGTTATCATCGAACTGGTCGAGGAAGAGTTTTCCGCCAAGGTGCGAAAGACTTCCCAGCCTGCTGCCGAGGTGGTGGCAGCTGCGGTTACCGAAGCGGCCGATGCTTCGTCCGATGAAGAGACCGCAGAATAAGCAGGATTCGGCAGGGTTGCCGCTAATTGAAACGAAAAAAGGCAAGGAGTGAGCTCCTTGCCTTTTTTCGTTAAAGGCTGAGTCGGCTTGACCCATTCGATTGCTACATGCTAACCTGTGCCATTCGACTTTCGGAGGGGGCATGTATTATCCAGGTCTAGATGAATTCCGCCAATATGCCCGTCAGGGCAATCTTATTCCTGTTTATCGGGAAATACTTGCCGACATGGAGACACCGGTGTCGGCGTTTCGCAAAATCGATGATCAAAAGACCGGCTTTTTGCTGGAAAGTATCGCCGGAGGCGAAAAATGGGCGAGGTATTCTTTCCTTGGTAGTGGTCCATGTAAGATTTTCCGGTGCCGCGGACGGTACTGGGAACTCCACAATGGCGATAGCCTCATCGATGCAGGGGAAAGCGACAAACCACTGGAAATCCTGCAAGGATTGCTGCAGCAGTTCCGCCTGGTGCCGGTTCAGGGTTTGCCTCGTTTTTTTGGCGGACTGGTAGGATATTGCGGTTACGATACGGTTCGTTACTTTGAAGACCTGCCCGAGGTTGGTTGTCGAACCATCGGCACCGACGATGCCTGCTTTATTCTTACAGAAAAACTGCTTATATTTGATACCCTGCGCCAGGTCATCAAGGTTGTCTGCAATGTACACGTTGAGGATGGAGGTAGTGTCGAGGACGCCTACGCGCACGGTATTGCCGCCATCGATGAACTTGTGGGAAAATTGCGCCGGACCTTGCCTGCCACTGTCCCGGGTGGCAGCATGCAACCTGTCGAGTTTACATCCAACTTTACCCGCAAGCAATTCGTCCAGGCTGTCGAACGATGCAAAGAGTATGTCCGGGCCGGCGATATCATTCAGGTGGTCCTGTCCCAGCGGTTTTCCGGAAAAATAGGTGACTGCGAGCCTTTG
>NZ_JBFWJQ010000051.1:0-16287 GCF_050253115.1 Syntrophotalea sp. | reverse complement strand
CAGGTGCAAAAAGCGTTCATCGAAACCCGCCCGGAACTGCAAGGTCGGGTCACGGTGGCACCCCCACGGGTGCCGGGCGAAGGACACCACGTCAGTTTCGGCGTTCAATGACGCATTGGCCAACATGAGCGCCCCGCCAATACAGACGACGGACGGCACCGCTGGCGGCGGCTTGACTTTGCCCATGGCGCCGATATCGTTTTACTAAGATTTCGTCATCAAAATGGTTTTTTGCCGTTGTTTTTATCATGCCCTTTTCTGACAGCCGGGCGAGGATGGTCATGAAAGCATATGCAGAGCAAAAACCTCATGCCATTGTCACCGGCCTTGAATACATGCAGGGGATTCAAGCCGCAAGGATTCTGTCCAGACGTCATCATCTGCCCGTCATAGCAATCTGCGAAGACATAAATCATCCTTATGCCAAAACCAATTGTTGCGAAAACGTCGTATCATCCAAGGGCGATCTCATCGGAGCGCTGATGGATATCGGCAAAAGCCTGCCGCAAAAATCCGTTCTATATCCCGGAACCGATGGCGATGTTCTGATGGTTTCACGCAACCGGCAGCAACTGTCCGAATACTTTTTTCTGTGCCTTCCGAAACCTCAAGTCGTCGAAATGTTGATGGACAAACTGCAATTTTATGCCTTTGCACAAAAATCCGGCTTTCGCGTTCCGGACACCTGGTTCGTCTACAATCGCGACGATCTGGAAAAAGCGGTTAAAACGCTGTGTTTCCCATGTGTTCTCAAACCGCATATGCGCACTGCCGAGTGGAATCGGCTGTCGCCGTTCAAAGCATTTAAAATCAATACGCTGCAGCAACTGTTGGCCATCTACGAGCGATACGAAAACGCCACCGGGTGTTTTATCCTGCAAAACTGGATCGAAGGCCCGGACGCCAACCTTTTCTCCTGCAATGCCTATTTTGATGCCGCCGGAGGCGCTCTGGCGACTTTCGTGGCCCGAAAACTCCGCCAGTGGCCACCGGAAATGGGGCAAAGCTCCCTCGGCGAGGAATGCCGCAACGATTTCGTGCTCCATGAAACATTGCGGCTGTTCCAGACGGTCGGTTTTCATGGCCTTGCCTACCTGGAAATCAAACGGGACCAGCGTTCCGGCGACTACTTCATGGTCGAGCCGAATATCTGTCGCCCCACCGGCAGATCCGCCATCGCCGAAGCGGGCGGCGTCGATCTGCTCTACACCATGTATTGCGATGCCCTCGGCCTGCCGCTGCCACCGGACCGTGTGCAGCAATACCGGGGCGTGAAGTGGATCAATCTGAGGCAGGATCTGCGTTCGGCGCTCTATTACTGGCGCAAGGGCGAGCTGAGCGTCCCGCAGTGGCGCGAGTCACTGCGCGGACGCAAAACCTTCGCCATTTTTTCCTGGTCCGATCCGCGCCCCTTCGTCGGAGACCTGTGGCGTTCCGTCCGCCTGTTTATCAACAGCAGTGAACGCCGCCGCCACCGTCCGGATGAACCTTCAAGGGAGAAAACATGAGAATCCTGCTTGCCAGCCCGATCGACACCGAGGCTCTCGCCATCCTCCAGCAGCGGCACGATGTGGTTTCATGCATCGGCGCCAGCCAGGAACAACTGCGGGAGCGGATCCGGGATCGGGAAATCCTGATCTTTCGCAGCGGCGTCGAGATCGGCGGCGAACTCATGGCCGAAGCGCCGGGGCTGCGGCTACTGATCCGCGCCGGCTCCGGGCTGGACAACATCGATCTGGACTACCTGCGCACCCATGGTCTGGAACTGCAGAGGATACCCCAGCCCGGAGCCAGAGCCGTGGCGGAACTGGCGTTTGGCCTGATGCTGGCGCTGTCCCGGAAGATCCTGGTGGCAGACCGCTTGCTGCGCGAGGGGGTCTGGGCCAAACACCGCCTGACCGGGCACCTGCTGACCAGCAAGCAACTGGGCATCGTCGGGCTTGGCAACATCGGCTCCCTGCTGGCGAACATGGGCCTGGCCTGGAACATGCGGGTCACGGGCTGTGTGGAACACCCCTCGCCGGAACGGGCCGCAGCCTTTGCGAGCCAGGGCATCCAGCTGGCCGATCTGGATACCGTTCTTGCTTCGGCCGACTACCTGAGCGTTTGCGTCCCCCTGAAAGACTCGACCTGCAAGCTCATCGGCCGCGAGGAACTGGCCATGATGAAACCGGGCAGCTATGTTCTGAACATGGCCCGGGGCGGCATCATCGATGAAGCGGCGCTGAGCGAAGTCCTGCGCCAGGGATCCCTGGCTGGCGCGGCACTGGATGTGCACCAGGTGGAAGGCGGCGGCGCCATCTCGCCGCTGGCCGACTTGCCCAATGTGGTGCTGACGCCGCACATCGGCGCCATGACTATCGACTCCCAGCGGGAGATCGGACGCCGGATCATCGGCATTGTCGACACCTTCGCCGTTTCCGGATCAACACCCGACGGGCAGGCACGGGAAACAGGACTGCCGCTTTAGATTGTATCCACCCGGAAACTCCAGATGGATACAGTTGTGCAAGGAGGCTGGCGATGCAAAAAAAAACCACGCAGTTCAAGGCTCTGTTGCAAGCGCGGGATCTGCAGTTTCTGATGGAAGCCCATGACGGGCTGAGCGCCCGCATCGTCGAGGAAGCCGGCTTCAAGGGCATCTGGGGCAGCGGTCTGGCCATCGCCGCATCGCTGGGGGTGCGGGACAACAACGAAGCCAGCTGGAGCCAGGTACTGGACGTCGTCGAATTCATGAGCGATGCCTCCTCCATCCCCATCATGCTGGACGGCGATACCGGCTATGGCAATTTCAACAATGTGCGCAGACTGGTGCGCAAACTGGAGCAGCGCGGCGTCGGCGCGGTCTGCATCGAGGACAAACTGTTTCCGAAAAACAACTCGCTGCTGGACAATGCCCGCCAGCCCCTGGAAGCCATCGATGTCTTTGTCGGCAAAATCAAGGCGGCCAAGGACAGCCAGCAGGACGAGGATTTCTGCGTGGTCGCGCGTATCGAGGCGTTCATCGCCAAATGGGGTCTGGGCGAGGCCCTGAAGCGGGCCGAGGCATACCAGCGGGCCGGCGCCGATGCTCTGCTGATCCACAGCAAGCTGTCGACGGCGGATGAAATCCTGGCTTTCATGAAGGAGTGGGGCGACACCTGCCCTGTCGTGGTGGTGCCCACCAAATACTATACGACGCCGACTTCGGTTTTTCGTGAAGCCGGCATCCGTCTGGTGATCTGGGCCAACCACCTGCTGCGCTCCAGCGTGGCCGCCATGCAGAAAACCGCGGCGACAATCCATTCCCAACAGTCGCTGCTGGAGGTCGAAAAGGGCATCGTGCCAGTGCAGGAGATCTTCCGCCTGCAGAATGTCGAGGAACTGAAACAGGCCGAGGATCGTTATCTGCCGCCGGCCCGCCGGCCGGATATAGTCGAATAATCCGGCTCGGACCTCATAGCCGGAGACAGCCATGTTTGTCGATGACTTTTTGCAATCTTCACCCCTGCACCGGATGCCATGAAATTACTGACAACCAACCGGCCAACTCACCGAAAACTGCTGTTGGGGCTGTATGTGCCCACCGGACTGCTGATGCTCGCCACCCTGGCGGTGAGTCTGCACACCGGCATCCCTCTGGCCATGTTCACCCGGGACCCGGCCGACATCACCGAAACCTCGCCCTTTCTGGGAGTGGTGTCGAATATATGTATCCTGCTGTGGTGCGCCACGGCCAGCATCTGCCTGTTTTCACATCTGGGCGTCAAAAAAAAAGGTCATAAGGACCTGGCAATGTTTTTGCTGGTTTCCGGCCTGTTTACCGGCATGCTGCTGCTGGACGACCTGTTTCTGCTGCACGAAAGGGTTCTGCCAGGATATCTGCACTGGCGGCAGCGCTACATCTATCTGGGCTACATGACGATCACTCTGGGATATCTTGCAGGCTTCCGCAAGATTATCTTCAGAACCGATCACTTGCTGCTGGTGCTGGCGCTCGGCTTTTTCTTTCTGTCGGTAGCGGTCGATTGCATCGCCGCCCGCTGGGGACATCTGATTCCTGTTTATCATCTCTTCGAGGATGGCTTCAAGCTGTTCGGCATTGTCAGCTGGCTGGGCTATTTTGCAAACACGTCACTGCAATGGCTCGCCCGCCCTGAATAGCGCCCCTGACCGGCCCGGTGAATCACCCGAGGAAGGGACTGAACATGCATGCGGTTTTCGCCAGTGTTCGCGATGCATCCGAAGCCACCCTGCCGCCGTTGACGGAGGAGCAATTTGCCGGTTGGCTTACCGCGCGGGGGGAAAAAACCGTTCGACACCAGGGGCGTTACTGGCTGCGGGTGCATCCCGGCTTTTATTCCGCTCTGCATCCGCTGGCCCGCATGACGGCGGCGGAAGCGAGCCGCCCCTGCCGGGCGTGCTGGGGCTATCGCTGTGCGCTGCGGGAGAAGGACAGGCAACAGGCCAACGGCAGCATGCCGCTGCACATGCTGGCCGACGTAACAGACTATACCTGGCAGAATCTGAGCCCGCGCCACCGCAACAAACTGCGCAACCTGCGCCGCCAGGCACGGATCGTGGAACTGTGCGAGCCCGAGCTGCTGAGCCGGCAGGGATACGGGATCCTGCGCTCGGCCCATGCCCGCAACCGTTACGGCAGAGTGCCCGGCCCCGCCGCCTATCGGCAAATGATCAGGCGCTATTATGACGGCGGACACTGCCTGGTGCTGGGCGGCCTGATCGACGGCCATCTCGGCGGCTATCTTACCAGTTATGCCATCGGCACAACGGCCTACATCGACGATCTGTTCCTGCATTCCGATTATCTGCGCACCAATATCAGCCTCGGCCTGTTTTACGAATGGGTGCAGATCTGCCGCCGTTCCGGATTCATTCGCGAAATCGTCCACGGCCTGCATGCCCGGGAAGCGCCCGGCCTGTGCCGCTACAAGGAAGAACTGGGGTTGGCCATCGTGCAAATGCCGGTGCGCGTGTGGTTCGCCCCCGGCACCGAATCCGCCGTCAGAATCCTGCGTCCCCACGCCTATTACCGCCTTACCGGGCACGACTGAAACAGCCCTTTGCTCCGCGTCACCCGGTGTTGCGCAGCCCGGCCGCGATGCCATGAATGGTGGCCGCCAGCAGGTAATTCAGCGCGTCGCTCTCTTCACCGGCCCGCCGTCGCCGCAAAAGCTCGATCTGCATCAGACTCAGGGGATCGACATAGGGGGTGCGCAGACGCAGGGACCGGGCCAGGCTCGGCTCGTGTTCCATGAGACTGCGCTGGCCGGCAACCTCCAGCACGGCGGCCAGCGTGCGCCGATATTCGGCATCCACCAGAGCGAAAAACCGCTCGCGCAGCCCGGAATCCGTTACCAGTTGCGCATAACGCCAGGCTATGGGCAGATCGACCTTGGTCAACGCCAGCTCCACGTTGCGGATCAGATCCGTAAAAAACGGGCAGTCGCGCATCATTTGCGCCAGCAGGCGGCGGGCATCCGCGCCTTTTTCGGCAAAGGTGGACAGAGCATGGCCGACCCCGAACCAGCCAGGCAGCACATGGCGGCTCTGCATCCAGCCGAAAACCCAGGGAATGGCGCGCAGATCGTCGATGCCACCGGCCGGCTTGCGCCGCGCCGGCCGCGAGCCGATTTTGGCCAGTTCGAATTCCTGCACCGGCGTGGCCTGTTCGAAATAGGGCACCAGGTCGGGGTTTTCAACAATGTGCCGGCGATAAAAGGATAGCGCCAGCAGCGACATCTCTTCCAGGGCGGATTCCCATTCGGAACAGATCCCTTCGCTGTCCGTGTCGGCAGACAGCAGGTTTTCGAGACAGGCGGCTACCATCAGTTCGAGATTGCGCCGGGCCAGCACCACATCCGCGTATTTCCAGTTGATGACTTCGCCCTGTTCGGTAATTCTGATGCCGCCGGAAAAAGCCCCCGCGGGTTGACAGCGTATGGCACGATGCGTGGGACCGCCGCCGCGGCCCACGGTACCTCCCCGGCCGTGGAACAGCCGCAGGCGGACATGGCTCTCCCGCGCCACCCGGTGCAGTGCCCGCTGGGCCTTGTAAAGCTCCCAGGTGCTGGTGAACATGCCGCCGTCCTTGTTGGAATCCGAATAGCCGAGCATCACCTCCTGGCAACCGCCCCAGCTATCCAGCAGGTTGCGGTAGTCTTCATCGTGCCACAGCCGATGGCAGATTTCCGGCGCATTGCGCAAATCTTCGATCGATTCAAACAACGGCACCGGCATCAGGCCGGGGTCCCGGCTTTCGTTGTCCGCGGCGACCTTAACCCCGGCCTGACGGGCCAGCTTCACCAACAGCAGGACATCCTCGGCGCTCTGCGCGCCGCTGATGACATAACGGCAGATCGCCTGCGGCGGAAACTGCCGCTTGAGCACCGCAACCGCCTCCAGCGCCTCCATGACCGTGCTCGATGCGCTGCTATCGCCTTGCCCCTGCTCGATATCGGCCGCGGCCTGCCGATGCAGGCGGGCGTGCTGCCGGATATCGAGCGCATGCAGGTGAAACCCAAAGGTATCCACCTTGCGCAGCAGCGGATCGAGATAGCTGCGGGAGAGTCGTTGCGCGCGGTGGTGATCGAGGCTGTCACGCACCAGCCGCAGATCCGCGTAAAAGTCTTCGGCGCAGCGGTAGGCGTCGGCATGCCGCGGTGCTTCGAGGGTGCACTCCAGACGATAGCCGACCGCCGCCATGAACTGCCGGTACAGTTCACATGACGGAAATGCCGCCATCCGTCCGACGGCCCCGGGCATGGTCTGGCGATAACCCTGCAGCGCCTTCCGGAAGTCCGCTGAGGGAGGCACCCGGCATCCGGAGGAGGTCAGCACCTCCCCAAGCTGCGCCACATCCGCCAGATAGCTTTCAAGGATAACGGCCCGGGCGCCGGCCAAAGCGGCACGGGTGGAAGCGGACGTTACGGACGGGTTGCCGTCGCGGTCGCCGCCGATCCAGGAGCCGAAACGCACCACCGTCGGCAGGCTTCCGGGGGTGATCGGCAGAAGATAAACTTCCTGCAGCGCGGCGGCGAGATCGGGGTAGAAATCCCTCAGCGCCGGGATCAGAAAAGGGCTGTAATGGTCCAGTCCCATGTCGATTTCATTTTCGACGGTCGGGTGCTGGCGGCGGATTTCCTCGGTCTGCCATAGCGCCGTGATTTCACAGAGAATCGCCTGCTGATGAGCGGCCGCTTCGGCATCGAACAGCAGCGGCCGGTTGAGCTGTTCCAGAGCGGTGGCGATATGCTGACGCTTGGTACGGGTAACGCGCCGCGCGACTTCCGTCGGATGGGCGGTGAATACCGGGACAAGTTCGATCTGCCCCAGAGCCTCCAGCAGTTGTTCCGCCTGGATGCCGCGCTCCCGCAGCCGCCGCAGAGTACCCCGCAGGGAGCCCGGTTTGTCCGCCGCTTCGGGCGCCATGCGCACAGCCCGCAGGCGCCGTTTGCGATGCTGGATCTCGGCCAGGTTGACCAGTTCGAAAAACGTCGAAAACGCCTTGACGATCTGGCCGGCATCGTCCAGTGACAGTTCGCGTATCAGATCGATGGCCGCCTGCAAGCGGCCCCCATCCTGCCAGGCCTGCGAGGCAAACTCGGCATGATAGAGGCGGCGCCGGTGGGCGATGGCTTCCTGGCGAAGCTGCTCCTCCCGCTCGAAGACCGGCATGCCGGCCTGCTCCAGGATAACGGTGCCGAGCAGCTTTCCCAGGGAACGCACATCGCGACGCAAGGGCCGCTCCCAGAGGTCGCCGGCAAAACTGGTCAGTTCGGCGAGCCTTGCCAGCGGACTGTCGACTTTCCAGTACAATTCGTCCATGAAGAACCCCTTCCGATGTATTGCCACTTGGCAAACCAAAAACGGATCAGCTCTTTCCACGGCTGCGCGGGTGGGCCCGGTCGTACACGTCCATCAGCCGGTCGAGGCTGACCTGGGTGTATTTCTGGGTTGTGGACAACGACGCATGTCCAAGCAGCTCCTGAATAGCGCGCAGATCGGCGCCGCCATCCAGCAGATGGGTAGCAAAGGAGTGGCGCAGGGCATGGGGGGAGGCATCTTTGAGAATGCCGGCGTGCAGCAGCCATTTTTTCAGGTTGCGCTCGATACTCCTGGCCGACAGTCTTTCGCCCCGGTAGTTGAGAAACAGCGGCTGGTCCTGTCGCGGCGCGCCCCGCGCGACCAGATAACGGTCCAGGGCCTGCCGCGCCATGCGCCCGACCGGCACGATGCGCTCCTTGTCGCCTTTGCCCCGGACCCGCACCAGCCCTTCAGCAAGATCGACGTGACCGACATCGAGTGCTGCCAGTTCCCCGACCCGCAGGCCGCTGGAATAAAACAGCTCGAGAATGGCCCGATCGCGAACCGTGAGCGGCTCGTCGCTGGCGGCAGCCTGTATCAGGGCAAACATCTCGTCCACCGTCAAAACTTTTGGCAGATAGCGCTCGCGCCGGGGCGTGGCGACGGTTTCGGCGGGATTGACCTGCAATGCCCCCTGGCGCACCAGATAACGGAAAAAGCTGCGTATGGCTGACAGTTTGCGGCCAATGGTGGTTCTGCAGTTGCGCTTGTGCAGCCGGGCAAGATAGCGCCGCAGCAGCAAAACATCGACCCGTTCCGGTGCCACCGGCCCGGCATCCGTGTCCGTCTGACTTTTGACAAACCGTAAAAACTCCAGTAAATCGTGTCGATAGGCGCGCAGCGTGTGAACGGACAGGTTGCGTTCAATCTCAAGATAGCAACAGAAGCGATCGATTGAGCGGTCCATGTTTCATCCCTGTCCGGCCCGGGCCATATAAACCGGCGGGCCTGCAGATGCGCGCGTTGACGCTTGCGCGGGAGCATGCCATAATCGGAGGCGATCGGAACAATCCCGCAAAGCATCCCATAATGCGGATTCGCGGCGGGATATGGTGCGCGACACTTATCATCCTACAGCACCCCCCGGCATGGTTCAACAGCAAAGCGGTGCCTGCCGCACGGCCTGTCCCGGAGCTTTGCCGTCCGGAGCAGCCTCGGCCTTCTCAGGGAGCAACAGCCATGATCACCCTCGACATTCCAACCCGGCAGCGTGAAGAAATGCTCGATATCACCGACCTGGTTCGCGATGCCATCCGTCGGTCGGGAATCCGGCAGGGAATCGCCTGTCTGCATGTTCCGCATACCACCTCGGCGATCACCATCAACGAAAACGCCGATCGCGATGTGGTTCGCGACCTGCTTTTCGGCCTGCAGCGCCTCGTCCCCCGCGATGCCGGCTATCATCATGCCGAAGGCAACAGCGATGCCCACCTGAAAAGTTCGCTGCTGGGCGTCGATCAGACCCTGCTGATCGAAAGCGGCCAGCCGGTACTGGGCACCTGGCAAGGAATCTATTTCTGCGAATTCGATGGCCCGCGCCGCCGCAAACTTCACCTCCGGATCATCGCAGCATGACGCCGCGCGTCGCACTGACCGCCGCGGCTGATTACCGGCGCGAAACGGTTGCGGAAGCCATCGGGATCCTTGTGGAGCATCTGGGGGGAATGGGCGCCTTCATCCGGCCCGGCCAGCGGGTGCTGATCAAACCGAACATGCTGGCCGGCAAGCCGCCGGACAGCGCGGTTACCACCCACCCGGAAGTGGTGCGCGCGGTCATCCTGCTGGCGCAGAAAGCCGGCGGCATCGTCTCGGTAGGGGACTCGCCCGGCATCGGCGCTCCGACACAGGTAGCGCGACATTGCGGCATCATGGATGTGATCGAAGAAACCGGGGCGGTTTTTGCCCCTTTCCAGGATTCGGTCGCCATTGGCGCGGTCGGACGGACTTTTCACAAGCTCGAACTGGCCCGGGATGTTGTGGATGCCGAGGTCATCATCAATCTTCCGAAACTGAAAACCCACGGCATGATGGGACTGACCTGCGGCGTGAAAAACCTGTTCGGCGCCGTGGTCGGAATGCGCAAACCGGCCCTTCATCTGCAGGCCGGCGCCGACAAGGGCCTGTTCGCCCTGATGCTGCTGGAACTGGCGGAACACATCCGCCCTTGCCTGACCATCGTTGATGCCATTGTCGGGATGGAAGGCAACGGTCCCGGCAGCGGCGACCCCGTCGCCATCGGCGCGCTGCTGGCCGGCACCGACCCCCTGGCCGTGGACACCGTCGCCACCCGCCTGGTCGGCATGACTCCGGACCAGGTCTGGACGCAGCGCATGGCGCAGCGGACCGGGCGCCCCGGCAGCCGCCTGGAAGACATCGAATGCTGCGGCTCTGCCCTGGAAAAACTGGCGGTACCGCCCCTCCGGCCGGCACCAAGCGCCAACGTGGCGTGGGGCCTGCCCTGCTGGATGCGCTCAGCGTTAAAACATTCTCTGAGTTCGTGGCCTTATGCCGATATGCAACGCTGCAGGCGCTGCGGCCTGTGCGTCAAGCATTGTCCGCCCGGGGCCATGAAACTGGATCACAACCGCCTGCGCATCGACTACCGGCGCTGCATCGGCTGCTTCTGCTGCCAGGAACTGTGCCCCTACGGCGCACTGCTGACCCGCCAGGGCTGGCTGCTGCGCCTCGGCCGCTGGCTGGTAGAACGCCGCAGACCCGCATCCGCAACCGGACAGACACACCGCAAACCGCCCGACCCCCGATAACACCACCCCGACAAACCCCGAGGAATTCGATATGTTCAAACGCCTTGCCCTGCCGCACCGATTGCTTTTGTTGATGATACTGACATCCCTGCTCGGGGGGTGCGCCGTATTCCGCGCCGAACCGCCGGAAATCGCCCTGGCCGCGCTGCAGGTGGACAACCTGACCCTGAGTCACGCCCTTTTGACGGCGGACCTCGATCTGTATAACCCCAACGATTTCAACATCACCGTCGGCAAGATACGCTATGCCCTGTCCATTGGCGGCATCCGCGTGGCCCACGGCAATTCTTTGGACAGCATCCGCCTGGGATCGCTGCAGAGCGGCCAGCTTGCCGTGCGGCTGTCTACCTCTTACCTCAATCTCCTGCGGCTGAGCCCGCTGCTGGAAGAGGGCAAACCGCTGCCTTATGAAATTTCCGGAGACGTGATGCTCGGCAGAATCCCGTGGGCACAACGCAACCTGCCCTTCAGAAAAAAAGGCTCCCTCGACCTTTCCGGACTCAGCTCCGACGCAAACAGCGTCGAAACCTCCGAATGACTCCGGAAACCACGGACAACAACAGACCGGCGGAACAGCAGCATTCGCCCGGCCATTATGGCTAGCGGCGGAAGTGCAACTCGTTTTGCAGCTCAAGGATTTTCTTGCGAAGCGCCAGAACCTCCCCGTGAGACGCCATGCCCTTGAGGTGATACCGCAGTTCCTGGTATTCGCCGTGCAGATCTTCCAGGCGTTGGCGGAGGTCCCTGTTGATCGCCTTGAGCTCTTCGTTTTCCCGTTTGAGGGAACGGATTTCTTCAAGGTGTTTGCTGAGCATGTCAACGGTTACAACATTGGAAGCCATGGCCCACCCTTCCTTTCCGATCCGGGGCGGATCTATTATGACCTGAGCAGTTATCATTCTACTCGCAAACATGCGTCAGGTAAAGGGCACGCGCATTGTCGGGGATGGTTGTGGAAATAAGAAACGGGAGGGAATCAGGAAAGTACGCTGCGCACTTCTTCAACCGTCATGCCTTCGATCAGAAGGCGTTTGTGGCGGGATTTATCTCCGGAAACGAGGGTGACCCGACTTTTCGCCACCCCCAGCAGTTTGGCGATGAACTCGCGGCAGGCCTTGTTAGCCGCACCTTCGACGGGCGGGGAGGTCAGGCGCAGCTTGAGACAATCACCCTGCAACCCGGCAAGCTCGTTGCGGCTGGCACGCGGCTGCACATGAATATCGAGCAACACACCCGCATCGGAAGGGGTCAGGCACCCGGACATCAGCGTCCATCCTTGTCGTCGCCAAAGGGCCGCCGGGCGGATGTTTCGTCCTCCAGGATCTCCATCAGCACCGGCTGGAAACGACCCTTTTCCCGGGCGGGCAACGCGTTCATTTCAAGCAGCCGCAGGTGGCTTTCCACCACGGCCCGCAATCCCGACTCGAAAGACACCTTCTGCCGCCGCAGTTCCTGGATTTCCGTAGCCAGATCGAGTTGCCGGCCGCGGGCTTCCTGCAGAATCTTTTCGCCCTGCAACTGGGCATCGGCAATCAGGATATCCGCCTCCCGGCGGGCATTGGCCTTCAATTCGTCGGTCATGCGTTGGGTGGTGAGCAGGGTTTCCTTGAGGGTCGCCTCACGCTCCCTCATTTCGTCGAGAGCGCTGCGGGTCCGCGCCAGATCTTCCTTGAGTTTCTGTACCTCCAGGGCATAGCGCTCCAGTTCATCGGCAACCTGTTCAAGGAATCTGTCGACCCCGGCCTTGTCATAGCCGAAAGTGCGGGTTTTGAACCGGTGCTGCTGAATATCGATGGGAGTGATGGTCATGGCAGGGATCCTGAATCAGCGAAACAGCAAGGTCCGCAAAAAATTGCTTACGAAAAACAAGACGAAAATCAGCACCATCGGCGTAAAATCCAGCCCGCCGACCCGCAAAGGTAGAAGCCGCCGCAGGCGTTGCAAAACCGGCTCCGTGGCGTTGTAAAGGAACCGCACAATGGGGTTGTAAGGATCGGGATTGACCCACGAAAGAATGGCCCGCGCCACCACGATGTAGGCGTAAATCTCGATAGCCGAAGCCACCATTTTTATCAATGTAAACTGCAACCCTTGAAGAATGCCCACGCTTGACCTCGCTTGAAAAAATTTTCATCGTTTTTTCAATAATTAATGTCACGTTATACCGAATCCGCCGCCGAAGTGTCAACGCTTTCGGCAAAGCAAACCGGGCAACGACCGTATCCTTTGACAAACACACAAAAAACCGATACATTCTGGCTTCTCCATGCCCCGCACCCAAGGGTGTTCATGACACATTCCACCAGCAAGGAACCGCCATGATCCGGACCACCAATCTCAATATCCGCGCGCTTACACCCATCATCGCACCGACCGATCTCAAGCAGGTCTTCCCTCTGAGCGAAGAGGCCGCGGAGTTTGTTCTAAGCAGCCGTCAGACCATCAGGGACATCCTGAATCAGCAAGATCACCGCATTATGGTGGTGGTCGGCCCCTGCTCGATCCATGACCCCAGGGCAGCCCTGGAATACGCTGAACGCCTGGCTGCACTGAAAGAAGAGCTGTCCGATCAACTGTTTCTGGTGATGCGCGTCTATTTCGAAAAACCGCGCACCACCATCGGCTGGAAAGGCCTGATCAACGATCCCGACCTCAACGGCACCCATCAGATATCCAAAGGTCTCGGAGTCGCCCGGGGTCTGCTGTGCGCCATCACCCAGATGGGACTGCCCATCGCCACGGAAATGCTCGATCCGATCACCATCCAGTATCTTTCCGACATGATCAGCTGGGGGGCCATCGGCGCACGCACTTCCGAATCCCAACCCCATCGGGAAATGGCCAGCGGTCTGTCGTTTCCTGTCGGGTTCAAGAACGGCACCGACGGCAGCCTGCAGATTGCCATCGATGCCATCGGCGCGGCCTGCCATCCGCACAGTTTTCTCGGCATCAGCCGGGACGGTCGCACCGCCATAGTCGAAACCACCGGCAACCCCGACACGCACATCGTACTGCGAGGCGGTGGCGGCAAGCCCAACTATTATCCCGAAGACATCGCACGGGCTGAAAACCTTCTGCATCGCGCCGGTCTCAAGCAGGCGATCATGGTTGACTGCAGTCATGCCAACTCCTTCAAGGATCACCAGCGGCAGGAAGAGGTTCTGGTCAACACCCTCGACCAGGTGGTGGCCGGCAACCGCTCCATCTGCTCCCTGATGATCGAAAGCAACCTCGAGGCCGGTAACCAGAGCTTGTCAGCCGACATCAAACTGCTCAAATACGGCCTTTCCATCACGGACAAGTGCGTCGACTGGGCCACCACCGAACGCATGTTGCGGCATGCCCGCGAGCGTTTGAAAAAATGCGGCGGACGCGCCATTGCCTGAAAAAAACACCGCCCGCACCGTCGCAAGGCACACCAATGGCAAAGGCGGCTTTCGGTTTTCCGAAAGCCGCCTTTTTTCATTCCCGCGCCTTATGCCGTGAAGCGCAATTCAGTCACGATGCACCAAAGCATCGACCTGCAGCTTGACATCGTCAATATTGACCCGCGTGACCTTGCCGTGTTCCCTTTCGCTGCGCACCAGTCCTTGATCCACCCATTCCAGTACCAGGGCTTTGCTGATCCCGAACCTCCCGGCCGCTTCTTCCGGGGCAAACCAGGTTTTCACCAGAGACATGAGACAGGCTCCTTTCCGCAGCCGACAGAAACCGCCATTCGGGGACTCCCCCGACAACCCGCATGCGGCAGCTTTATTTATACTTTAGAAGATGCAGTCCAACATGCAACCGGGTCAGAAACGGCAAGCCAGCAACCAGGCCACGCCCATAACCCCTTTTACAGGGCGTTCAGCAGACGATAAATCTTCTGCTCCGCCTCCCACAGACTGGCGGCACGATCTTCCTCGCCGCATTCATTGAACAGCAGGCGGGCCCGGTCAAGCAGGTTGTGGGCCTTGAGCAGAACCGGGGTCAGTTCGTTTTCCAACCGCAACTGGGGAATATCGCCGACACTCTCTTCGTGCTGGGCAAGTTCCCGCACCGCCTGCTCAAGCAAACGCTCAACCTTGGGGTCCGCCGTACCGGTCATCAAACTGCGCACTTCATCCGCGAGGGCGCGATAACGATCTGAGATATTCATGCATACTCCTTTAAAGGGAAAACATTTCCAGGCGCCATTGTAGCAACAACCGGCTTTCGCGGACAACATCTAGCCGCCGTTTCAGCGGCGCCACGTGATTTTTTCCGTTAACCAGACCAGAGCCAGCGCCGCACTGGCCTGGAAGTTAGGCATTGACGGCGGCGGCGCGCTGCTGCTAACCTGTTAATCAGACAGTTGATGACCGGATTTTTGGACAGATCCGGTCGTACATAGCCAAGCCCTGGGGGAGTTGCCAGACTGAGAGTCCCTTTTTTTGCGGGACAACCCTTCGAACCTGATCCGGGTCATTCCGGCGTAGGGAAGCGGCGCGTAAACGACACCCCCGGAGTGTCGTCAAGGTCGCTTATGCGGCCTTTTGTTTTTTGGCAAGGATGTAGCGGATATGCAGATCTGGATCAACGAGCAAAGGCATGACGTCCCGCCGGACGCCAGCCTTTTCGGCGTTCGTGACCAATTCAGGCCGCAGGCCGACGTTATGATTGTCAACGGTTTTCCGGAAACGGCGGACCTGCCGTTGACCGAGAACGACCGTGTGGTGCTGATCCGCCGTGGTGAAACCCCATCCGCCGAGGAATTTGACGCCCTGCTGACGGCACGTCATACCCCGGGGGTGCATGAGCGCCTCAAGCATGCCTGCGTCGGCATCGCCGGTGCCGGCGGCCTCGGCTCGCCCATTGCCGCGGCACTGGCGCGCAGCGGCATAGGGAAACTGGTGGTGGCGGATTACGATGTGGTGGAACCATCCAATCTCAATCGCCAGATGTATTTTATCGACCAGATCGGCCTGCCCAAGGTCAAAGCACTGGCCGCCACCCTGGCTCGGATCAATCCCGGGGTCACGGTGGTCACACACATCGTGCGCCTGACCCGCGACAATATCGCCACACTGTTTGCGGAGGTGGACGTCATGGTGGAGGCGCTCGACGATGCTCGGGCCAAGGCCATGCTGACCGAAACTTTCATGAGCCACTTTCCCGGCAAGCCGCTGGTTGCCGCCTCGGGCGTGGCGGGAGCGGGCTCCGCCAACACGATTGTCACCCGCCGTACCATCGGCAATCTCTACCTGGTGGGCGACGGCGAAACCGCAGCGGCTCCTGGCACCGGCCTGATGGCGCCCCGTGTCGGCGTTGCCGCCCATCATCAGGCCAATGCCGTTGTCCAGCTGCTGCTCGGCGACGTGCCTGTCTGATCCAGGGGACAGGATGATGCTGAAAATCACGATCAATGGCAAACCGCACAGCTTTCCCAAGCCGGCAACCCTTTCCGGGATCCTGTCCCATCTCGGCATCGATCCGGCACGGGTCGCCATCGAACACAACGGCACCATTCTCCTGCAGAAAGCCTTCCCCGCGACCCCGGTGGCCGCGGGTGACCAGCTGGAGATCGTGCAATTCGTCGGCGGGGGGTAACCCGCCTGAAGAGGATAAGCCCATGGATGAACTGGTTATCGCCGGTCGCCGCTTCCGTTCCAGGCTGCTGGCCGGAACCGGCAAA
>NZ_JBFWJQ010000050.1:0-16376 GCF_050253115.1 Syntrophotalea sp. | reverse complement strand
TTTGATTTTACCCTGGCGATCAATATCCAGGCACTTGACCAGAACCTGGTCCCCTTCCCGGAGAATATCGGTAACGTTTTTGACACGTTCCTTGGCCAGTTCGGAAATATGCACAAGGCCTTCGGTGCCAGGGAATATTTCCACGAAGGCGCCGAATTCCATGATTTTTTTAACCGTGGCCATGTAAAGCTTGCCCACTTCGGCTTCCTGGGTCAGATTCCTGATCATCTTGATGGCGGTTTTGCAGGCATCGCCATCGGACGAAGCGATATTGATGCGGCCGTCGTCCTCGATATCGATGGCACAGCCGGTGGCCTCGATAATGCTGCGTACATTTTTACCCCCCGGGCCGATGACGGTACGCACCTGGTCGGGTTTGACATGGATCGTGGTGATGCGCGGCGCATAGGGAGACAAATCGCCCCGCGGGGCCGCTATAGCTTCCACCATTTTATCAAGGATATGGATCCGTCCGGCGCGCGCCTGTTCCAGGGCCTGGCGCATGATTTCCTTGCTGACTCCGCCAATCTTGATATCCATTTGCAAAGCGGTAATCCCGTCGCGGGTACCGGTGACCTTGAAATCCATATCACCGAGATGATCCTCGTCGCCAAGGATATCCGACAGCACCACAACATCGTCGCCTTCCTTGATGAGTCCCATGGCGATTCCTGCAACCGCTTCTTTGATCGGCACTCCGGCATCCATCAATGCGAGGGAGGCACCGCAGACACTGGCCATGGAGGAAGAACCGTTGGATTCCAGAATGTCAGAGACCACACGCAGCGTATACGGAAAGTCATCATGCAGGGGCAGCACTTGTGAAATGGAACGCTCGGCAAGCATGCCATGACCAATTTCCCGACGACCGGGAAACAGCCGCATGCTGGTTTCGCCAACACAGAACGGAGGGAAATTGTAGTGCAGCATGAACTTTTTGAATTCAAGCGATTGCACGTTATCCATGCGCTGCTCGTCCCTGGACGTACCAAGCGCGGCGGCAACCAGTGCCTGGGTTTCCCCCCGAGTGAAGAGAGCGCTACCGTGAGCCCGCGGTAAAATGCCGATTTCACAGGTAATGGGACGTATGGTATCCTTGTCGCGACCGTCGATGCGCACCTTGTCGCGAACCACCATCTGCCGCACCATCTGCTTCTGCAGATTCCCGAAGGCTTCGCTGATTTCGGATTCCTTCCCCTCGAATTCTTCCGCCAGGGTAGCGACCACCTCCTCCTTGATAAGAGCGACGGCAGCATAGCGATCCTGTTTGGCCCGAATCCGCACAGCTGCGGCAAGACGCTCCGTGGCCGATCCGGCAACCCTGTCGACAATGGCGGGGTCGACCTGCGGAACGACAAATTCACGTTTGGCCACGCCGGCAACCTTTACAAGTTCCAACTGGATGTCCAGTAGCGGTTGCAGTGCCTCATGGGCAAAAAACAGGGCATCGAGCATCTCCTGCTCGGTAATGAAGCGTGTCTCCCCCTCAACCATGATGATCGCGTCGCGGGAACCGGCCACGATAATATCAATGTCACTTGCGGCACGCTGCTCGATGGTCGGATTGGCGACAAAACCGCCCTCCACCCGTCCCACGCGTACCGCGGCCACCGGACCATTGAAGGGGATGTCGGAGATGGCGACGGCAGCGGATGCAGCGACCATGGCCAGAGTGTCGGGATCGTTCCGTTCGTCAACCGAGATCACGGTCGGCATGATCTGCGTTTCGAACATGTATCCCTTGGGAAACAGAGGCCTCAAGGGACGATCGATGAGACGACAGACCAGCGTCTCACGCTCACTTGCCCCTCTTTCGCGGCGGAAGAATGAGCCTGGGATTTTGCCGCCTGCGTAGAATTTTTCCTGATAATTGACGGTCAGCGGAAAAAACCCCTGACCTTCCCGCATCTGTTTGGCACTGACCGCCGTACACAGCACCTTGGTATCGCCATAAGTTATGACGACTGCGCCATCGGCCTGGCGGGCCATCTTGCCTGTCTCAAGGGTCAGGGTCTGCCCGTTGAACTGACATTCAACCTTTTGATAAGCCAAATTGTACTCCTTTGTTTGACTGGCGGTTCCGAGCTAACCGCGAGCTTTGACAATGATTCACGTCTTAAAAAGGCTAAAGGAGACTGGCCTGAGACAACGGCCGCTCTTTTAATGCGGACCAGCCGTTCTCGCCGGACAACCTCCATTAGCATACAAAAAACTCAGGCAGCAGGCCTCCCGACTCGGCGGAAAGCTTGCTGCCCTGTACTACCTGCGAATACCGAGGCTTTTTATGATTGCACGGTAACGTTCGACATCATTGCGTTTCAGATAGTCCAGAAGACGCCTACGCTGCCCGACAATCTTCAGCAAACCGCGACGGGAATGATGGTCTTTCTTGTGGGTACGGAAATGCTCGGTCAGGTAGGTAATGCGTTCTGACAGCAGAGCAATCTGAACCTCAGGCGAACCCGTATCACCCTCATGACGTTTATACTGATTGATGAGTTCCTGCTTTTTATCAGTGGCCAGCACCTTGCCACCTCCTTTCATGTTAAAATTCGATCTAAATACTTATTATAACGATATAAAGCGTAATCTTATTACCATAGTTGCCCGTCAGTGTAAAGCGCTATTCACCCCCATCGCAATCATTGAAGACCCTTAGAAGTTCAAAATCACCCCGTGTTTCACGTCCGCGGGAAGGAGCAAAGCGCGCCATGCCCATGGGCCCGAGAGGACCGAGCAACTGCACAATGGTGCCTTCTTCAATTTCGACGTTTTTTTCCACCATGTCCAGCGTGGGCGGGATGCCATAGCGCAATTTTCGCACGCCCTCCTCCCGAAGAAAAACCGCGGCATAGCCCCTGAGTGCATCGCCAAGCGACAACAGAAATCGCCCTCGCTCCTGCGGAGCGGTCTGTTCTATCGTATCAAGGCTCACGGCTTCGGTTTCGTTGAAGGCCCCGCTTGTCAAGCGCCGCAGAGCTGTCAGGTAGGCGCCACAGCCGAGTTTGGTCCCGATATCGTGACATAGGGTGCGCACGTAGGTGCCTTTGGAACAGTGTACCTCGAAGGTGACATCCGGCGGACGGATCGAAACCAGACCAAGGCTGAAAATCATCACCAATCGGGGTTGCCGTTCGACTTCCATGCCTTTCCGGGCCAGCTTGTAGAGCGGAACACCACCCTGTTTGATGGCCGAGTACATGGGAGGCACCTGTTCCAGGGTGCCGACCATGGCTTGACATGCAGCGGCAATCTCGGCTTCTCCCAGATGGGACCATTCGGCCTCGGACAAAACCATTCCTTCGCTATCCTGGGTATCGGTCACGGCTCCAAGTTTGAGTGTGGCGCGGTAGGTTTTGTTTTCCTCGAGAAGAAATTGAAGGATTCTGGTGCCTTGTCCGAGGGCCACCACAAGCACACCGGTGGCGAGAGGATCAAGGGTTCCGGCATGCCCGACCTTGCGAAGACCGAAAAGCCGGCGCACCTTTCCAACCACCGCATGAGAGCTCATTCCCTGCGGCTTATCGATTATCAGTAGACCATTCATCAGGAAAGCGGGAGAAGTTCGTTGAGACGCGCGAAAACCTGGCACTTTACCTGACCGATGTCCCCATCGACGGTAGCACCGGCAGCATTGTGATGCCCGCCGCCACCGAGACCTCGAGCCAATGCACCGACATCAACCTTGCCTTTTGACCGAAAACTGACCTTGAACCGGTCATCATCAGTCTGGCGGAAACACAAAGCCACCTCGACCCCGCGAACCGAACGGGGATAGTTGATAAGGCCATCGGTGTCTTCAGGTTTTGCGCCCGCGGATTGCAGCATATCGCGAGTCACACACACCGATCCAAACCGTCCGCAAGGGGAAATTGCAAGGGTTTCCAGAACAATGGAAAGCAACCTGAGTTGCTCAGCCGGGCGACTTTCGTAAAGGTTCTCCGCCACATACCAGGGCGAAATCCCGCAGGCCACCAGCGATGACGCGATCTGAAAAGCTTCGGGATTGGCGTTGGAATAGCGGAAAGAACCGGTATCGGACAATATGGCGGTGTAAAGACACAGAGCAACGTCAGCAGACACCGGAAACCCGGCCGCGTGAATGATGCGATAAACAAGAGCACCGGTGGCGCAGGCCTGTTCATCGACATAATTGATATCGCCAAAACGCTCGGAGCATGGATGGTGGTCGATACTGATCACCTGCCGGCAATGCAGAGGGAGAAAACTTCCGGCCCGTGACAGTTCACCGGAATCGAGAACGAATCCCACATCGTACCGGCCAAGGTCTTCCGGTCTGCACAGCAAGCTTTGTGCTCCAGGCAAAAAAGCAAAGTTGGCAGGAACGTTATCGAGGTTAAAAGCCACCGCCTCCCTGCCGAGATCACGAAGACAATTCACCAGTCCGAGGGTTGATCCGACCGCGTCTCCATCGGGATGAGCGTGGGAGGCGACCAGAAACGTCCGCCCCTGTCCGATAGCCCGAAGAATTGCGTCAATCATCGCTGGACTGTCCCTCGTTGATGGTGCGCAACAGATTGTCTATGCGATTGCCGTATTCAAGCGATTTGTCGAATTCAAAAACCAGATCGGGTACGTACCGCATGCGCATCCGGCGGCCGAGTTCACGCCGCAGAAAAGGTACGGCGCTTTTGAGGCCGGCCTGGGTATCGGCAATTTGCTTGTCGGTGCCGTAGACGGTGTAGAAAACCCGCGCCAGATGCATGTCCGGTGTCACATCGACGGCGGTGATGGTCACGAAGCCGACACGGGGATCTTTCAGCCCCTTGAGCAGCAGGGCCGAAATCTCTTTTTGCAGTTGCTCGCCAACGCGATGGGGTCTCGGGTGTTCCAATTCTCTACCTATAATGAATGAATTCGATATCCTGCCGACACAGGTCGGCAACAGCGCAATGCTCAAGCTCGGCAACAACCTTCTGCAAAATCCTGTCTGCAGCGGCTTCATCCTGTTCAACCACGACGCAACCGAGAGTCGTTCGCTGCCAGAGTTCGTGATGGTCCACTTCAGCGCAACTCACAGGAAAGCGCGATCGACAGCGACCAAGCAGGCTTTTGACGATAGAGCGTTTCTGTTTCAGGCTTTGTGGACCATGGATGTGCAACTCGACTCTCAGGACACCGACGACCATGCCGCTTGCCTCTATCAGAGGGAGGTCTTGACTTCTTCCATTTCAAACACTTCGATGATGTCCCCGACCTTGACGTCGTTGTAATTTTCAAGGCTCAAGCCGCACTCGTAACCGCTTTGAACTTCGCGGGCATCGTCCTTGAATCGCTTGAGCGAAGCCAGCTTACCTTCCCAGATCACCACATGATCGCGAATCAGTCGCACCTGGGAATTGCGCAGCACCTTGCCGTCGGTGACGTAACAACCGGCGATGGTACCCACTTTGGATACGTGGAATGTCTCGCGAACCTCGACCTTGCCGAGGGCTTTTTCACGCAGAGTGGGCGCCAGCAGACCTTCCATGGCATCGCGAATGTCGTTAACCGCATCGTAGATGACATTGTAGAAACGGATGTCGACACCTTCTTCTTCGGCAAAGGCAGCAGCCTTCGCCTCCGCACGCACATTGAAACCGAGGATGATGGCATCGGAAGCGGAGGCGAGTGAAACGTCGCTCTCGTTAATGCCGCCGACCGCCGTATGGATAACAACCAGGCGGCAGGCATCGGTGGACAATTTCAGCAGAGAGTCGCGAACCGCCTCCACGGAACCCTGCACGTCGGCCTTGATGATAACCTTGAGTTCCTGCACTTCACCCTGCTGCAAGCGCGCATAGAGCTGCTCCAGGGAGATTTTGCTGGTAGTGGCCAATTCCTGCTCCCGGATTTTGCGCTGACGGTGGGTAGCGACGTCCTTGGCCACTTTTTCGCTCTCTACGGCGTGGAAGGTATCTCCGGCAACCGGCGTGCCCGACAGACCGGTAACTTCGACCGGGCAGGACGGTCCGGCCTCTTCCAATCGGTCGCCGCGGTCATTGGTCATGGTACGAACCCGCCCATAGTGCAGTCCGGACACGATGGGGTCGCCAATGCGCAGCGTACCTTCTTCCACCAGAACCGTCGCGACAGGGCCACGGCCCCGGTCCAGACGGGCTTCGACGATGGCGCCTTTGGCGCGCTTGTGGGGGTTTGCCTTCAGCTCCAGAACTTCCGCCTGCAGAAGAATCATTTCGAGAAGGCTGTCGAGGTTAGCTGTGGTTTTTGCCGAAACCTCGACAAAAATAGTATCACCGCCCCAATCCTCGGGGACCATTTCGAATTCGGTCAGTTCCTGCTTGACACGATCAGGATTGGCGTCGGGCTTGTCCATCTTGTTGATGGCGACAATGATCGGAACGCCGGCCGCCTTGGAGTGATTGATGGCTTCCTTGGTTTGGGGCATAACACCATCGTCGGCGGCAACCACAAGCACCACGATATCGGTAACCTTGGCGCCCCGCGCCCGCATCGAGGTAAACGCCTCGTGACCCGGGGTGTCCAGAAAGGTGATCTTTCTGCCATTCACGGTGACATCGTATGCGCCGATGTGCTGGGTTATACCGCCAGCCTCACCGGAGGTGACATTCGTGGCACGAATGGCGTCAAGAAGGCTTGTCTTGCCATGATCGACGTGCCCCATGATGGTAACCACAGGCGGACGTGGAATGGCACCTTCATCACTGCCGCTTTCATCGGTTATGACGGCATCATCAGTCAGCACGTGTTCTTCATCAAAAGCCACGTTCTCAACTTCATAGTTGAATTCGGATGCCAATATGGCAGCGGTTTCGTAATCGAGGGGATGATTTATGGTGACCATCTGCCCCTGGCGCATAAGTTCAGTAATGAGGTCCTTGCTTTTAACCCCCATACGCTTGGCCAACTCACCGACAGTGATGACATCGCTGATGCGAATAATGCGCTTGATGGCTTTGGAAAGGGTAACTTCCGTTTTTTTCTGTACTTTGGGGCTCTTTTTGCCCCGACGTGCTCGCCGATCGTCGTGGTCCGGCTCGTAAACCTCACGGCGCCCGCGGCGCCCCTTGCCGCCGTCCGCAACCTCTTTATCCTTGTCGTAGCCACCACTTTTGGATTTTTTACCCTTTTTCCCCCCACGAACTTCCTTGTCGGGGGCCGGGCCACCATCGAAAGGCACAACAATCTGGGGCGCGACTTCTTTACCCCGAGCGGCGCCAGCCGGTGCAGGACGCGCGGGCCTGGCACGATCAGGCCGAGCCTTCTCGGGCTTGCCCCGTTCAGGCCGCTCTCCACGCTCCTGTCTCTTGGGCGGCGGTGACAGAGTTGAAAGTTCGACGCGACCGAGTATCTTTGCACGGTTGGCTGTGACTTTTTCCACTTTAGTTTTATCCTTGGTCACCGGAGTTTCAGCCATTTCGGGCTGCCCTTCTGTCTTATCAGCCGTTTTGGATACTTCGGGTTCGCGTTTTACCGGCCCCGCCTCGGAAGCTGCGGCAGGTGACTCGGGAGTCTGCTTGCCGGAACCTTCCTGTTCAGCGACTGGTGCCGCTTCTTTGACAACTTTTGCTGGCTCGGAAACCTGTTCTTCATCTAGCGGCTCACTCGGCCCTGAATCCTGTTTATCCGCGGATATCGGTTCGGGCACCGATGCAACGGGAGTCTCGGGCTTGGAGGCAGCGGGCTTGATATCTGCGGCGGGGGCGGGTTCCTCAACAACAGTCTGCGCCTGAGGATGCTCTTCGGCGGATGCGGGGGGTGCCGCCGTTTCTTCTTCGGGGACTTCTTTCCGTCGACGGCGGATAACGCCAGCAGTGATGCGCCGTTCTTCAACTTCTTCCACCTTGGCGGGCGCACCTTCGATCTTTTCGACATCCTCTTCGTCAAGCACGCTCATGTGGCTTTTGGCCTCGATACCGGCTTCGTGCAGCTTTTCGAGCACAACTTTGTTATCCAGCCCCATTTTTTGCGCTAATTCATATACTCGTAATTTTTTACCCATTAAACTCCCCCGCGAATTTTTTCAACCGTTCCAACTCTTCCCTGATGGCGCCTGCCAAGGGTCCGCTCCTGAACGCGACAACACCGCGTTCCGACTTTCCAAGCAAATGCCCTATCTGATCCTTGGCGGAAAACACAAAGCAGGGAACCGCGTTGCGATTTGCCGCATTCTGAACTTTCGCTGCCATGGCAGGCGAAAGATCCTCCGCTAAAACCAGCAAGGCTATATCCCTGCCGGCCTGCAGTTCACACAGAACCTGCTGTGTTCCCGACACGATCTGCCCCGCTTTGCGAGCCATCCCCAGCAGACTGAATGCCCTGGATCGGATCTGACCGCACAGTTCCCGCCACAGCGCATCCGCTGAAAACGTACCGCCTGTGCGCAAGGCACGAGCAAGCTGCCCCTTTTTTACCGCCATCTCCAGGCACGCAAAATCCAGGCAGGTGTAAACGCCACGCCCCGGCAATTTTTTGCGGTAATCCACAACAATATTACCTTGCGGGCTCAGAACATACCGCACCAAAAAGCCCTGGTCAAGGGACTTCCTGCAAGCAGCGCAGGTCCGCTGCGGTGTGTGCCTTGCGCCGCTCTTTGAATCAGATCGCCGAATCGTCGGCCGGGCCTTCTTCATTCGTTTCGCCTGTCTCCACGGACTCTTCAACAGCCGCATGAGCATCTTCAGGGCCGGCAACATCCGGATCGACAACCGTTTGTCCGGACGCTTCCGCCGCCGCATCGTCACCGCCTGCCGCAGCGCCCTGTTCAAGAGATTCCTTGGCCGCTTCAGCAGCCCTGGTCTCGCTCTTGATATCGATATTCCAGCCGGTCAGCCTGGCCGCCAGTCGCACGTTCTGGCCCTTCTTGCCAATGGCCAGCGAAAGCTGATCATCGGGAACAATGACTTCAAGCGCCTGCTCATCATTATCAAGGTAGATCCTGGTGACTTCGGCGGGAGCCAGCGAAGCACAGACAAAGCGTCCGACATCCGGAGACCATGGCACGATATCGATTTTCTCGCCGCGAAGTTCCGAAACAACATTCTGCACACGGGATCCACGCATGCCGACGCAGGCACCGACCGGATCAACATCCGGATCATAAGAAGCGACCGCTATTTTGGTGCGGCTGCCGGCCTCGCGAGCCACCGCCTTGATCTCAACGATGCCTTCGGCGATTTCCGGCACCTCGAACTGGAACAGGGCAGCCACCAGGCCCGGGTGGGTGCGGGAGAGAATAATCTGCGGCCCCTTGGTGGAAATCTTCACCTCCGAAATAAGAACCCGTGCACGATCTCCCTGCCGGTAGTTTTCACGAGGCACCTGCTCACGATGTGGCAGCAGACCCTCGGCCAGCCCGAGATCGACAATCAGGTCACCACGCTCGTAACGTCGCACGATGCCATTGACCAATTCGCCGACACGATCCTTGAACTCGTTGTAGATCTTCTCCCGTTCGGCCTCACGGACCTTCTGGATAATAACCTGCTTGGCTGTCTGGGCGGCGATGCGACTGAAGTTGCCGCTCTCGATTTTCATGCCGAGGGAGTCGCCAACTTCGACCTCTTCGTCGATTTCGCGGGCTTCTTCGAGATCGATCTCCTTATAGGAATCGACAACCTCATCCACAACCGTTACAAACTCGAAAAGCTCGACCTCACCCAAGTCATCGTTGTAGTGCGCCTCAAGATCCCGGGTATTGCGATATTTCTTATTGGCAGCCGACATCACGGCGGATTCGAGAGCTTCAACCAGCACACTCCGATCGATCCCCTTCTCCTTGACGACCTGCTCAATGATATGGTTAAGATTCACCAACATCCAGTTCCCCCTCGACGTTTTTTGCGTCCACCGTCGTACGATGGCGGACCTATGCGATGAACGCCTGCGCGTTTGATCAGAATTTTATTTCCAGATTGGCCTTTGCCACATCCTCGAGCGGAATTTCCACCCGATACCCTTTTTTATCTTCAAGGTCGATAACAACGTTGCCGTCACGAAGCCCGACAAGGATACCGACAAAGGTTTTACGACCGCGCCCCTTGTCGTCCAATTCCATGGGAACGCGACTCTTGACCCGCACAAGGCGACCCGCAAAGCGGTCGTAATCGGCGGGCCGGGTCAGTGGACGATCCAGCCCCGGCGACGAAACTTCAAGGTTATAGGCCGTTTCAATGGGGTCTTCGACTTCAAGCAGCACGCTGACTTCCCGACTGACCTCTACACAACTGTCAAGGGTTACCCCGCCAGGTTCATCGATATAAAGACGCAGGACCCAGCCCTGACCTTCCCTGCTATATTCAACATCCACCAATTCGCGCCCCTTGGCTTCCAGTACGGGCAGAACCAGCGCTCGAATTTTTTCCACAACAGCTTCTTGTTTCATCGCACACAAACTTTCGGCACTTAAAATAAAAAAAGTGAGCGAAGGGCCCACTTTTTCAGCAGTGAACTAAATTGACAGAGCACTATTATCACGAAGTACCGAATAAAGCAAGTGAAAAATTAATATTTGGTTACTCCCCGGACCTCCCCCGGAACTTTCTCCAGCAGGGTTATGCTCTCGATATGATGGGTGTGGGGAAACAGATCGTACGGTCGGGACCAGACCAGCCGATAGCCATTGTGCAGCAGCGGCTGTAAATCCCGCGACAGGGTCGGCGGATCGCAGGAGACGTAAAGAATTCGTTCCGGCCGCACCTGGGCCAACTCTCTGGCAACATCGTAAGCGCCACTGCGCGGAGGGTCGAGTATCACCAGATCAATGGCGCCCTCCGCGGCGTAAAGGGATGCTGCCCCAAACGATTCACCGACAAAAAAGAGGGCGTTATCGATATTGTTGAGGCGCGCGTTGAGCCGTGCCATTTCGATGCTCTGTCGATAAGACTCGACTCCGATCACCTGCTGCGCAAGCCTGGCCACGGGCAGACTGAAGTTGCCCATGCCGCAAAATAGATCCAGCACCCTTCCGGGAGGATTGGATATCAAGGTTGCGATTACCTCACGGACCATCGCACGATTTTGAGACAGATTGATCTGGGCAAAACCGCCTGGGCCGTAACCAAGACGCAACACGGGCGTATCCACCTCAATAATCAATTCCATGGGTCCGCACACATGCAGCAGATTTTCCTTGCGGCCCGATTGAACAAACAGCGCAAAATCCGCTTCCTCGGCAAGGGGTTTGAGATGACGGCTCAACGCATCGAGATCGCCAGACAGACAATGCACCACGGCCCGCACACGGCCGCCATAATCCACGGCCAGATCGATCTGGGGCACCTGCCCTGCCCAGGGGGTTTTATCTATCCAGGCACGAAACAGTTCCCGGGCCCGGTTCAAGGCGGGGTGAATGACGGGACAATGTGAAACCGGAACCACAAAGTGGCTGCCCCGTCGATAAAAACCCACCTGCAAGCCTGCCGGCGTATTCAGACATTTGAACTGCACCCGACTGCGATATTCCCACTGATGGCAGGAGGGCATGATCGGCAGCACGACCCCTGGATCGGCGCCCAGTTTACGTACCACAAAGTCCCTGAATATCCGTTCTTTCCAGACACACTGCTCCTGGTAATCGAGATGCTGCCACTGACATCCGCCACACAGGCCGAACACCGGGCACGCTGGTTTGATGCGCCTGGTGGAGGAAGAGATGATTTCTTCCACAGTGGCTTCGCTGTAGCGTTTTTTTTGCTGAACGATCCGGCATCGCACATGGTCGCCCGGAGCAACAAAAGGCACGAAAACAACCTTGCCGCAATAATGACCGATGCCATTGCCTCCGTAGGCAACAGCCTCGATATAAAGATCTTCGATCACATCCGGGTTCGGCATTTCTAGTGATCCCTGCGTTGGTTGTTCAGCCAATCGAGACGGCTCCAAAGCCCGCGCAAAATGCGCACCTCCCGGTCGTTGAGTCCGGCTCTGCCGAAAATCCTGCGAAAACTGCGCAGGATATGGTCCGGGTTCTGGGGATCCAGAAACCCGATATCGGTCAAGGTCGAACGCATGTGCTGAAACATGCCCTCTACGACCTCCAGAGAGGAAAACGTCTTTCTTCCGCCTGTTTTTCCGATAGCCCGGGCACGGGCCCGTGCTGTTTCGTATAAACAGATCGATACCGACTGGGCCAGATTCATCGACGGGCAGGCATCATCGGTGGGGATGGTCACAAAACGCTGACAAAGGTCGAGTTCAGCGGTCTCGAGCCCCTTGTCTTCCCGCCCGAAAACCCAGGCCACCCGTCCGCTGAAGGTGACAGAGGCAAACTCTTTGGCGGCATCGTCGGGGTGCAGAAAGTCTTCGCGATACTTGCCAAAACGACGGGTCGTCCCCATCGCCAGACGGCAATCCGACAAAGCCGATTGCAAGTCGGAAAAGATCCAGGCGCCTTCGAGAAGCGCAGAGGCCTTGACCGCCATCCTGCGCGCATCGTCACACAAGTGATCCGCAACCGGGTTCACCAGTCGTAAATCGGAAAAACCGAAATTCATCATGGCGCGACATACGGAGCCGATGTTCAACGGCCCCTGGGGTTCTACAAGCACCACCGCAACATTTTCAGATTTCATCGACATCCTTTTTATGTAGCGATTTCAAAAATATCAGCTTCAAGCTGTTCACTCGAGCGCTCCCAGTATCCATTGCATGACGGCCGTGCCGGCAATAGCAGCGGTCTCGGTGCGCAGAATAAGCGGTCCCAGGCTCACAGGCAACACGGATAAATGCCGGGCCTGAATGACCTCTTGCCGGGTAAAGCCGCCCTCAGGTCCTATCAGCAAAGCCGCGTTGGCGATGTCCGGCTGCAGTATGACATCCCGCAGACTTGCCGCCGTCTCACCCTCATAAAGCATTACCGCCACATCCCACAGGGCCGTTTCAGCCAGAACCTGATCAAAGGTCATTACCGGTCCCAGCTGTGGGATATCGGCGCGACGGCACTGTCTGGCGGCTTTCAGCACGATGTCCGGCCAGCGATGGGATTTGCGCTGCCGGGAATCCCGTTGTTGCAACGTTGTGGACCGCGCTGAAACGTAAGGAACAATGCGCCGCACCCCCAACTCCACACATTTCTGAAGCACCAGCTCGAATCGCTCTTTTTCGGGAAGGGCCTGGTATAGGGTCAACGGCACGACGGGCCGGGTACGGTCTGCCATTGACTGAAAAGGAAAAACGCGGTTATTTTCCAGCAACCGCGCACGAAACCGGGCATTCTGGCCATCGACAACGGTCAGGATACTGCCGGGGCGGGCACGCCAAAAGGACAAGGCCCTGACCGCTTCAGGCGGCAGGGCCACTTCCTGCTCCACAACGATCGCACGGTCCAGCCGCACGATGCTTTGCGAACCGCCGCCATTAACGCATGGCAACCTCAAATCCGGCCTCCCGAAAAGCAGCAAACCTGCGACGCGCGGACTGCAGAAGCTGAGGATCATACGCTTCGGCAAAATCGATGGCGAGGTCGAACTGTCTCACGAATTGCTGCGAACAGCCCCTGCACATGATCAGAATTTTGGCGCCGTTCGGATTGCGCTCTTCTACCGTAATAATGACTGGTTCGTCAAGACAATCGACGGCGCCGTTGTCATATACATGGGGGATGAACGAACCTTTTTTCCAGGTCCACATGAAACGATCCAGGGTTACCCCCTGATTGGCGTCGCATACCATTACCAGCACCCGTTTGCCAAGCGAATAGAATCCCTCGACCAACTCGCAAATGTGTCTGGCTTTTTCCGGACGCAGAATTTTAACAAATTCAACACGTGTCATCTATCACCCATCCGGATGGGTTCAGAAACCGCCCTGCTTACCAGCGGTCTGTTGCACCTTGCGGGCAAATTCTGCCCCCCGATCCAGAGCTTCGATGTTGGCCGGAATGAACCGCCTGTTACGTTCGGGAAGAATGTATTCAAGGCCCTCTTTCAGGCTGTCAAGGGAGACAACTTTGGACAAGTAAGCGTATGCGCCAAGAATAATCATGTTGACCAGACGCGCGTTACCGACCTCGGCGGCCAGTTCATTGGCGGGAACCGCCAGCAGGCGCACCTCCGGACGATGTTCCGGCACCTTCTCAACCAGCGACGCGTTGTAAATGCACAGCCCGCCCGGAGCGATACGGTCGAAATATTTGTCCATGGCAAGCTGGTTGAAAAGCAACGCCGAACAAGGGTGACCGATAACCGGAGAGCCGATTTCGGAATCGGAGACAATCACGGTGCAGGTTGCCGCTCCACCCCGTTTTTCCGGACCGTAGGCGGGGAAGTAGGTGGCATTGTTGTTTTCGAGAATAGCCCCGTACGCCAGCAGGTTGCCGATCAGCAGGATGCCCTGCCCGCCGTATCCGGCCATAAAAACGTTATCGTTCATTGGGTAACATCCATTTCCAGCACTGATAAGGGAAACAACATCGGGTCACCGGCCCTATCCGCCGGCTGTAATGTCCTTGTAGACTCCCAGGGGGAAAAAGTCCATCATTTCGCCGCCAACACGGGCATTGGCCGCGATGGGTGTCATCCCCCAGTTGGTAGGACAGGCTCCCAGAACCTCCACAAAAGCAAACCCCTGCTTTTTGACCTGCATTTCAAAGGCCTTGAGGATCGTACGGCCAGCTTCCATGACGTGCCTGGGGGTATCCACGGCCACCCTGGCGGAGAACCCCGTACCGCCAAGCATGGCGAGCAATTCCGCCATGCGGATGGGATGGCCCTCCACGGACAGGCTGCGTCCATACGGAGAAGTTGTGGTAACCTGGCCAGGCAAAGTCGTTGGTGCCATCTGGCCTCCGGTCATCCCGTAGGTGGTGTTATTGAGAAAAATAACGGTGATCAACTCGCCCCGGTTGGCCGCGTGAATGATTTCGGCGGTGCCGATGGCAGCAAGGTCGCCGTCACCCTGGTAGGTAAAAACGACACTGTCGGGATGCACACGTTTGACGCCGGTGCCAACGGCAGGCGCGCGTCCATGGGGTGCCTCGACCACATCGATATCAAAATACTCGTACAGCAGAACGCTGCAACCGACTGACCCGATACCGATGGTACGCTGCTGTACGTCGAGCAGATCGATAGCCTCGGCCACCAGTCGATGCACGGTGCCATGATGGCAACCGGCACAATAGTGGGTAGGCACCTCTTTCAATGACGAAGGACGTTGAAATACCGTCTGAATCTTATCAGCCATGATCAGTCCTTATAATGCTTGCAGATCTGTTCGAAAATTTCCTCGGGATTGGGCAACGAACCGGTCCCCCCGGGACGACCATAAAACCTTACGTCGGCCCGCGGATCGGATGACAGCCGTACGTCTTCGACCATCTGCCCGTTATTCAGCTCCACGCAAAGCACTTTGGGAGTACGACCGGTCGCTTCACGATAAACGCCAGCCGGAAATGGAAACAGTGTGATCGGGCGGATCAGACCAACCCTGAGTCCTTCCTTGCGGGCCATTGCGACAGCCGTCTTCACAATGCGCGCCGCGCCGCCGAAAGCGGTCAGGATAAGCTCGGCGTCCTCCAGTCCGGCGGTTTCACAGCGGGTTTCGCGCGCTTTGAGCAAGTCGTACTTGGCATGAAGGTGCCAATTGTGGGCTTCGAGCTCACCGTCACCAAGATAAAGGGACTTGATGGTATTGCCTTTGGTCCTTCCGCGCTTTCCGGTAACCGCCCAATCCTTGGCCGCGAGATCCGCAGGGCGCTGATAGGCATGCGGCAGCAAAGCCTCTTTCATCTGCCCCAGCATGGCGTCACCCAGAATCAGAGCGGGAATCCGGTAGCAATCCGCCAGATCGAAGGCCAGCATGGTCAGATCGTAAAGCTCCTGAACAGAGTGCGGCGCCAGTACTATGAGATGATATCCGCCATGCCCGGCACCTTTGACCGCCTGAAAATAGTCGCCTTGCGAGACATCGATGCCGCCCAGACCGGGGCCGGGACGCTGGATATTGACGATTACCGCGGGAACCTCGGAACCGGCCATGAAAGACATGCCCTCGGCCTTAAGCGAAATGCCGGGCCCGGAAGAGGACGTCATGACCCGACCGCCGGCCGCCCCGGCGCCGAGCACCATATTGATAGCCGCCACTTCGCTTTCAGCCTGGATGAAGGTTCCGCCAATCTTGGGCATTTCTCGCGCCATATATTCCGGAATATCATTCTGAGGGGTAATCGGATAGCCGAAATAAAATCGACAACCGGCCTCGAGCGCTCCCATGGCGATCGCTTCATTGCCTTTTACAAATAAACGTTTTTTCAAAACAACCTCCTGGCTGCGATAAACCTGGGTACTAAAAAACATTTCTTTCCGGGTACAAACCGCACAGGGCCGAAATGCTATTTGTCAGAGGTTTTAAGCACGGTGATCGCTACATCCGGGCAGACCCGCGCACACAAGGCG
>NZ_JBFWJQ010000049.1:15606-17005 GCF_050253115.1 Syntrophotalea sp. | reverse complement strand
ACGAATTGCGCCAGGCTCTGAAAGATCGGTGGGGGGAGCGTCTTGAACTGGCCAGTCTCGGTTAATACCGCAATAAGAAATAAAAACTATATTTATTGGTTTACATAATATATCTTATCCGACTCAAGCGTTAATGGTCGGCTGGGGGGTCTGTCATGACGTCCCCAGGTCAACGCCGCCATGCTCGCGTCAAGGCCCGCCTCGAAAAGCTGCAATTCTACGTTGGCTGCCTGAACAACGTTGAACGCTCCAAACTCGCCGCCCGTTACCTGCGCAAGGTTCCCGCTGAACATCGTCCGTACCTTCTCCGCAAGCTCTCCATTGCCGAACTGGCTTTCTGTGAGGTCTTCTCAAGGGACACTTACGGATGGTAAGCCTTGTTTCGCTTCCCGTCATGGCGGCCCCTATTTTTTTGCAATGAACAGAAGGCTGTTCCACTTTCCCTTCTGAATCTCCAGAACGGAGAATCCTGCCTCTTTAAGCATGTGTCGGATTTCCTCCGGCGTGGGAAAACGGCTCCCCATCAGGACGATTTTTTCCGCCAGAGCTATGGCGCGAGTTCCCCACCTCCGGATATCGAACTCCTCTATTACCAGCAATCCCCCCGGGGCGAGAACCCGTGCCACCTCTGCTATGCTCTCCTTCTGTAGGGGAAAATGATGCAGGGCATCTATAATCAGGGCTCGTTCAAAGGAGGCATCGGTAAAAGGCAAACCTGCAACATCAGCCCTCACCAGGGCCATATTCCCCTTCTTTCGAGCCTGACGCAGCATTCCCTGGGAGCAATCCACGATGACGACCTGTTCGACATCGGGGCGCAGAGCAGCGGAGACCCGGCCAGTTCCGCCGCCAGCGTCAAGCAGGCGCCCCCTGACGGGAAGCCCGAGGGCGGTTCTCCAGTATTCCATATCCGGAGCCCCCAGAGTTCTTCCCAGAAATTGATCATACCCCCGCGAGAGCAGGTCGAAATGAAAGGACATGGTTCGTTTCCTTGTTTATCCTTATTTGCCTCAAAACAGTTTATCAAAGCCTGACGGCAGGCAACCGCAAAGTGTTGCCGATTGGATACGAAAATCCTCTCGATAGAAAGATTGGCGGATCTTTCGCAAAAATTTGTTTCACATGATAATCTGCAATCTGATAATTCCGTGCCCCGGGTCTTTTTGACCCGGATTTTTAAGCATGCTTGTCATGCCCCGGCGGGAGAAAGGTAGATAAACGGCGTGGATGCCTGGTTACAACGGGTGGCGGATGTGGTCTGGGGACCTGTCACGGTGGTGCTGTTGGTCGGTACCGGCGTGCTCATGACGGCGTTGCTCGGCCTGGTGCAGTTGCATCGTTTCCGTTATGCCTGGCAGCTTGTCTCCGGACGTTTTGACAACCCTGAGGATGCTGGCGA
>NZ_JBFWJQ010000049.1:0-15506 GCF_050253115.1 Syntrophotalea sp. | reverse complement strand
CGGTGGTGCTGTTGGTCGGTACCGGCGTGCTCATGACGGCGTTGCTCGGCCTGGTGCAGTTGCATCGTTTCCGTTATGCCTGGCAGCTTGTCTCCGGACGTTTTGACAACCCTGAGGATGCTGGCGAGATCAGCCATTTTCAGGCATTGAGTGCGGCTCTGGCGGCCACCATCGGCACCGGCAACATCGCCGGAGTCGGAACCGCCATTGCCATGGGCGGGCCCGGTGCCGTGTTCTGGATGTGGACTACGGCAATATTCGGCATGGCACTCAAATTTTCCGAATGCCTGCTGGCCCTGCACTTTCGCACTATCCGTGGCGACGGCACAATCAGCGCCGGCCCCATGTACTATCTGGAGAAGGGTCTCGGCTGCAAATGGCTTGCGCGCCTGTTCGCCCTGTTTGCCGTGCTTGTATCCTTCGGGCTCGGCAATATGGCCCAGGCCAATTCCGTAGCCGAACCGGTACAAACCCTGTTCGGGGTACCCAAATATGTTACCGGATTGGTTATTTGTGGCCTGGTTTTCGCCGTGACTGTTGGTGGCATCCGCCGCATCGGCAAGGTGGCCAGCCGCCTGGTGCCCTTCATGTCGGCTTTCTACGTAGTGGGAGCCCTTTTTATACTGGCCCGCCATTGGTCAGCGATTCCAACCGGGCTGGCCACCATTGTGCACGATGCCTTTTCCGGCAGTGCCGCGGCAGGCGGTTTTGCCGGAGCAGCCGTGGCCCAGGCGGTGCGTTTTGGTGTGGCCCGTGGGGTTTTCTCCAACGAGGCGGGGCTCGGCAGCGCTCCTATCGCCCACGGGGCGGCGCGCACCAAGGAACCGGTGCGCGAGGGCTTGGTCGCCATGCTCGGCCCGTTTGTCGACACCCTGGTTATATGCACCATGACCGCCCTGGTAATCATCACCACTGGCGCCTATCGCAGCGGCCTGAGCGGCGCCGACCTGACCGCCCGGGCCTTCGACGCAGGTTTGCCGGGGCTTGGCGGATACGCGGTCGCCATCAGTATTATTTTCTTCGCCTTTTCCACTTGCCTGGGTTGGTCCTACTACGGTGATCGTTCGATAGGGTACCTGTTCGGTGCGAAATTCGTGCTGCCCTACCGGGTTTTGTTCTGTTTGCTGTTGCCGGTTGGCGCTTCCATCCGTCTTGAACTGGTCTGGATTATCTCCGATATTTTCAATGCGCTTATGGCTTGGCCCAATCTGGTCGGACTGCTATGGCTCAGTCCCCTGGTAGTGCGTCAGACCCGGACCTATTTTCGTGATCCTGCCCGCATGTATGCGGATCATTAAACAGAGCGGACAAAATTCCGAAGATATTTACCGGCGGTGTTTTTCAACCATTCTAATAAGGGCCGGATAATCCACTTTGGCGTTATGTCTTTTATCGCAGGGGATTCTTTTCAGGCATCGCACCTCGTCGATCCCGGCCCAGGACAGTGTCTCTGACAGACCTTTCAGCGAAACGCATCCTGCTGCATCACTGGGCTGGACCAGCAGGAGACGTTTTCCGCCATGCTGTAACAATGCGCTCCGGCAAACCCCTGGATATTGCATGGCGGCGCACTCCACGGCAAAAGGATGCAGGGTTCCCCGGTGGTCCTGGATGACCGCAGATGTTCTGCCCATAAGCCAGAGCCTGCCTCGCTGGTCGAAATACCCACTGTCGCCGGTGCGATGCCAGACGTCACCATCCATAAGGATTTTTGTTTCGCTATCGCCGTGACCGTGAAGGTAGCTCTTCAGCACATGCTCGCCAGTGACGATGATTTCACCTGTTTCGCCCGCCGGAAGCAGAAAGTCAGAGAATTGCGCGGATTTCCAGACGCCGCGAGCAACGATTCGCCGGTTGTCGAGTATCCCCACCCGGAGACCCGGCACAGGTATGCCAGCGAGCAATCCGGCTCCGCTGACCATTTTTCCCTTATCCTGTGCCGTTACATCGGCCCATCGGATAGTGGCTATCGGTTCGGCTTCCGTGGACCCGTAAACCGCTATAATATCAGCATTTTCAAAGATATGAGCAAACCTCTGCAAGGTCTGGGGAAACACCGGCGCGCCTCCGGTGAAAACCTGCCTGAATCCATGAACAGGGCCTCCGTTTCTGAACTGTGCGATGCACAGACACTCCAGAAAGGCCGGAGATGCTACGGTGCGCACCGGACCTAACCTGTTGATCTGCCGCAGTACCGGGGCTGCATCGATAAATCCGGGTCGTCGCAGATCGGCATCCGGGATAATGGAAGTTACTCCCGAGGCGAGGTTGGCAAGAACAAACACGGGCAAAGTGGTCAGATCCCGGTCTCCTGCGTTCATGGCCAGGGTTTGTTCCAGGATCCGGTGCTGCTCGCGTAAAAAGCCGTGGCTGCGCACTACCCCTTTAGGTGCTCCAGTGCTGCCGCTGGTAAAGGTAATCAGCGCCGGGGCATGCGGTGAGTCAGGGGGATCTTCGCGCAGCGGTGCAAAATCTTCCGCGTTTTTCCAGGACCGTGCTCCCGGCAGGCTCCGGCCGATTACGAGATGCAGCGGGATGCTTCGTAACGCCGGACTTGCAAGCCTTAGCAGATGTGCTTTCGGTGGCCCGACGAACCCCTGTGGAGGCAGGATGGAACAGCAGGTCTCCAGATGCTTGAGGCCCGCCGAAGGATCGAGAAACATGGCGATCATACCGCCCCGAAACAGCGCCAGCAGTAAAATATAGAGATCAATGGACATGGGCTGAAAAACAAGCACCACATCGCCGGAGCGTAGCCCGCATTCTTTAAGGAAAGCCGCGCCCCTGGCCGATGATTCCTCCAGCGACGCAAAAGTGGCAATACGATCCTTGAGCCTGCCGGCGGGTTCGATGATGGCCGCCGCAGTGGGACGTCTCATCGTCTGGAGTTGCAACATCTGGATGATATTCATGGCAGATTCCGACAAAACAAGGTGTATTCCCGGAATTCCCTGCCATGATGGCCGCTCATCAGGCGTGATCGATTCGCCTCGTGCATAAGCGCGTGTATGCCCCTTCGAAACCCTTGTCGACAGGCCTGTTCGGTGACGGTCCCCAGCAACAGTGACCCGATGCCCCTGCCGCTCCATTCCGGCAAAACCGCCATCGATTTGAATATCACCGTATCGGAGGGCACTCCCCGTCGGATACGCAGCATATCCGGAACCGCAAACAGGAACCCTACCGGCCTGTTCCCTGCTTCAGCGAACCAGACCAGTTCAGGGACAATAAAAGGCTGGATGCAGGAATAGATTTTACAAAATTCATCACGGTCGACAGGCTTATAAAGAAAGTTGTGACGGAACCCATCGAGGGAGATCCGGTAGATCTTTTCCAGTTCCCCGGAATAGTCATCAAACTTCAGGGATCGCAGGCGCACCCCTTGCCTTTCCAGGTTTAATCGAAGCGTTTCGGTTTCAGGAACCGACCATCCGAGGTCGGGATCAAGATTGGAATAGTAACGGGCCAGGGGTCTGAAACCGGCATCGGAAAAGTAGCCTGGATAGGCATCCGGGTTGTCCGGTTCCATGAAAAATGGCGGTTCGGTGCCGCGTGCGGTAATGAAGCGATAGCGTCGCCAGGTGTTTCCATCAACGGGACCAACTGCCAGGGTGCATTGACATATCGACAGAATGCGGCAGCCTTCCTTAAGCAGCATTGCGGCAACTTCAGCATTTTGCGCTTCAAAGTGGCCAATCAGCCCCAGACGTTCTTCAGGATAAACTGGCGTGGCATGCCACCACAGGGAACATCGGCCCAGAAGCGTATCATCCCCCTCCCGTATTGCCAGGTGAGTATCGGGTTTGTGGAGCATGAAGAGATCCGCGGAAAGTGCTTTGATCCCTTCAAGTCCAGCGAGGGCCTCCAGCTGTGCCAACGATGCAATCTTAAGCAGTTGCGCCATCTTGCCCTCCCCTTCGCAAGGTATTTTCTCCGGATGTTGCTTCTCAAAAACGTGCAAAATGAACAATCCATGGGGCAATCCCGAGTCCAAGATACAGTCCAATTGTCCAGATGCCGGAAAAAACCTCCACTTGCCAGCCCCTGCCGGGTCTGGGAGCATGAACAAAAGCGCAGGCGAGCGTGATCGCGGATAAAAGCATACAGGCGAAAAACACGCTCAAAGGTTTGACAAAGCGCAACAGGGCGGCACCTTGCAAAGCGCAACAGGCCGACAAAAACATCACCAACAACCATGCCGCAAGCGCTGCAGATCGCCCCCATAAAAATGAATAGGTTTCCACCCCCTCTTCCTCATCGGCAGGTGCACGGATTTTGCGGCCGATTTCGATCACCATGCCGTTGAAGTAACTGGCGGCAAGAAACCACTCAAGCCCTGCAGGCGGAGCGGCTCTCGCCACCAGCCAGTCGCAAGCCGTGGCATAGCCATCGAAAATCGGCAGGATTAGCATATGGGAAAGCATGTAGGCGAGCGGCCGTTGTTTCAACCATGAACGGAGGAAAAATTCCTTGCTCATCAAAACCAGATAACCCCAGGCCGCTATCAACAGCAGCACCAGGGGGGGGTGCAACCAGAGAGATCCCGCCAGTTGCAGTGCAGCTGTTCCTGCCGCCAGCCAGCCCAACTCGCGCAGAGTGATCAATCCCCGGGGAACAGGCCGATAAGGCCGATAACGGGCATCTTCTTCGGCATCCTTGAATTCATCGGCAATGCGAAGCTGCAGGAAGAAAAACAGTGCTGTGACAAAGGCGATCCCGGCCGCATCGGGGCGAAGGTTGTTCGCACCCCGCAAAAGTGCTGAATAACCCATGGCAGACAGGCTGAAGGCTAAAATAAGTGGACCATGGGCAAAGATCGGGAAGCGTTCCTGGAAATAAATCCACCATCGATGGTTCATGCCGTGCCTCTCTACCGGATCAAGAAATGACCTCATGGACCGGTTTGGCGCATCAGGGTGATCGTCCCGGTGCTCCCGTCGAGACGGACCCTGTCCCCGTCACGCAGTAATCTGGTCGCGTTTTTGACGCCGACAATCGCCGGGATGCCCATTTCCCGGGCAACAATGGCCGAATGCGAGAGAAGACTGCCCTTCTCAACGATCAGCCCACTGATGGATGGAAAGAGCACGATCCAGCCGGGATCGGTCTGTTGCGCCACCATGATTTCGCCATCGAGCCTGGTATCGGCGTCAGGTTTCCGGATAATGCGCACCGTGTTTTCAACAACACCCCGGCAACAGCCGAGCCCCTGCAGTTGTTCGGCGTTATCAACCTCATGCTGCCCACCGGCATAATCGCCGCCGCGATAAACCTCACCGTATGTCTCTATGTGGTCGTCGGGTGTTGCGGTAGCGTAGGATGCAAATATTTTTCGGCGAAGGTTCGCCAGCTGGCGCAGGTCTGGACAGGTCGAGGCTCCTTCTATATAGGACCAGATCTCCTCGACATCGAGGTAAAAAATGTCCTCCCTATCATCGAGAATCCCGGCCATCTGCCATTTTTGTCCGATGGCACGAAAAATCCTGCGCGTCACATCATAGGCCTGGCTGCGCGCAAACCGCTGGTTTTCGCGGTTTCGGACGGCTGCCCTGGCATTTTTAAGAACCCAACGGTAGACAATGTGTTGCGGTACCATGCGAAAGCATTTTTTCCCCTGCAGGCGCGTGCGCACAGCCTCTTCAGCCTGTTGGCGTATGTGCCTGTCCCGTTCCTTTCGCTTGCCGGAGTCGGGAATGCCGCAACGAAGATAATTTTGGAGAACAGCGATGCAGAAGGTGGGGTCGTCCTTGACCGGAATCGACTCCAGTTTCATCTCATCGATGGAGCGGACTCCGTAGTTTTCAAGGTAATCACCGAATAGCCGAGCGAAGCCGGACAGGGACGGATCGGACTGCAGACGCCGCAAAATTTCAGAAGGCGGGTTTTCCAGGAAGGTTGCTTTCAGTTCCTTGTCGGCTTCGATTGTTGCCGCCAACTGGATCAGTCCGTCGGTGACTTCCGTACTCTTGATGCCTCCTTCGCCGCAGAGCAGATCATTGTACAGGCTGCCGTTGGCATCCAATATCCATGCCGCCGTTAATTTTCGCAGCAGTCCGAAAAAAACCATGGCTTCAAAATCGTTGAGTATCGGCGCCTTCCAGTTCCAGAGTACCTTGTTTTCCAGTTCACGATAGATTTCCATCAGGCTGAAAACACTGAGTTTCTGAAAATTCTGGGAAGCATGTCGGCTATATAAGTGATCAAAAGAGGCATGGAAAGCACGAATTTTTCTACTCAGGGTAAAGTGATTGAGCAACATTCTGAACCCTGTCCACAGCATTTTTGGAAAATGCACCAGGTATTTTTTAACCAGGTTCCTGGATTCTTCTTCCGGAGAAAAAGAACTGATCACCTGAAGCCCCATCATCTGCTCCATGAAGGACTTGTTGTATTTATAGCCGGGCAACAAGCCAATGAGGCGATACCAGTTCAAAAGATTGTAGTACACCCTGCCCTGGATAAAACCCAACATATTCGCAAAAATATGACGGTTCCGGAATGCGGTTCTGCTGCTGACCCCCATTATCCGGCAAAACTGCCAGTAAACCGCGAAATAGGCTTTGCGAATAAAGGAAAAAGTCAGCGGAGTGGTGATCCCGGAATAACTTTCAACAATATTGGCGTTGTCCCAGATCCTTGGGTTGTCCCGCGACGGTTCGGCGGCAGCATCCTCCAGGGCGGTTACGGGTCGGGCCTGCAGCAGGTAAACAGTGTCTTTGCACACCGCAAATTCGATGTCCATCGGCCGGCCCGCGGTGGTTTGCACCCGAGTTGCAAGACGATAGAGTTTTTGCAGCCAAACATCATCCAAAGTTGCCTGAAAATGCCTGTCGTCGGCCAGATCAACCGTTTCGGTTCCTCCCGTTGCGTGGCAGGCTACCCGCTGCTGTTTCTCGGCCAGCGTTTGTCGCAGGCAGACGCCTCCCGCCCCGAGCACATAGGTATCGGCAGGAAGGGTTCCGGCAACCAGACCTTCTCCAAGCCCCCAAGTGCTGCAGACCAGCATTTCGTTACGGTTGCCGTTGAGAGGATTCGCGGTGAAGATGACGCCGGACACATCCGGTTCGACCATTTGCTGTGCAACCACCGCGATTTGCAACGACCAGCAGTCAAGCCCGCTCTTTTGACGGTAAAACACGGCCCGCTCGTTGAAAAGGGAGGCCCAGCACCGGCGTAAAGCCTCGATGAACTGCGCAAAAGACAGCACATTCAGGAAACTGTCCATCTGACCCGCAAAGGAAAGATGCATGCTGTCCTCATCCGCCGCCGAGGATCTTACCGCGATCGGCACGCGGCCTTGCTCTGATACGGTGTCCCACACCGACCTGAGAACGTCCATGCCTTCTTCCGGGATCGAAAGGGCTCCGATATGTTCGTGCAAGGCGGCAGCTTTTGCTGAAATTTCGGGCTCTTCATCACAGAGAAGAGCCTGCAATCCGGCATCCCGGGAACACAAATGTCGAAAAAACAGAGATGTGACCGTGGCCCAGACAGGTACGTCGACTCCAAGATTTCTGAGACGATGAAGGCCCATGGCCTTCCCCCCCAGAAGCATGACACTGTCGGTTTGTTCCTCGACCATATCCGTATTCCAAACAATGTAGGGCAATGTTTTCATAGTGATCGTTTCTCCAGAGATAAAAATCCAGACCACAGCCTCGTACTCAGGAAGAAAACGCGAATTCCTGCAGCAGAAAAACAAGGGCGACGGCAATCAGTGAGCATAAAAGGCGCACCCTCTGTCGTAATACAATTTGCAGGCCGAGACCCATTTTCTGGAAGAGGAAATGAAACAGACACAAGGCAAAACTTGTGGCACCAAACACGATAAACAGCGAAACAATAACAGCCTGGCCGTGGAAAAAAATGGGGATCAGGCAGACGCCAGCAACAGATAATCCGGCACAGCAAAGGATCGACAGGGCGCGGTTTCTCGCCAGACAACGAAGCCACTCATCCTTGCAAGGCTTCAGAATTGCCAGGAAAAAGTAACCTATAATAGCCAGAGTCGTTGTTATCGAAGTCACATAGGGCAAAAAAAAGGTCAGCCTGGCGTGCAGGGCATTGGCGGCAAAGATCAGCAGAACCGGCAACAAGACGGCATAAAACAGGAATTTAATCTGGTAACCGGTAATTCCCTCTGTCACCTTATCGACAAAATATGCCACCAGCCCATACAGCAGAATCTGCCCCAGCAATAAAGGCAGAAACCATGTAACCCCAGCCAGGGTCCAGGCGGCATAATTGACCAGTATCATGCCGATCAAACCGGTGGTTTTAAACAGCTTGATCTTTGCTGTGAGGATCGCCGTGGCCACCATCATGGCGAGCAGGATTCCGATGCGATTCAGCATGGCCGGAAGGGGCTGTTTCATCATGTTTCCAAGAATGAAGAACGTCCCCAGGGGGACGAAGAAATTATCGCTGCCTGTTGGCGAAACAGCCTCGAAAGCGGTTATGAGGACAGCGATCACAAATGCCATCAGCACCGATTCAAGCCTGCCAGTCGGTGTCATCAACAACAGGGAAATATGCACGCATAAAAAGGTGACGAAAAAAAAGACCGTGGAACCTTCCAGACTCTTGGTCACGCCCTCGACTTCATATCGTATCGATCCATACCGGTCGCCTATCACCGCCGCAAGGGTATCTGAGACGGTCATCACCAGAATCGAAACGAAATACAAAATGGTTCTGGACTGACCGAGAAGGAACAGAAGATAAACGGAGACGGGAAACAACATGGCACCATAGGATTTTCTTTCAATACCATGCACCGATCTCAGCAATCCCTTCATCTTTGCCAGGACGAGGACCGCGGCAAAGCCTGTGGCAAGGCACAGGATGCTCCAGTGGGATTGAATATGGCGTGGAAAAGTCAACGCAGTGAGTCCGCCGGCAAAATGGATGAATTTTCTGGACAATTCGGGACAGGAAGGCTGCAAGTAACGGATAATTTCGCCGAGTGCAAAAATCAGTATGAAAATGCCGGCGTAGACAAGAGCGGCACCTATTTCAAGATGCAATTCGTTCAAAGAACCCTCTCGATCACAAGTGCCTTGTAAAAAAAGGCCTTGTCCTGTTTGAACAGGTCAGCAGCGAGATCTTCCAGTGTGGCGAGCCGGTTTTTCAATGCAAGGGGATTTTTTCTGTCTGCCAGCATGTTCCAGTAAACCACCCGGGTTCCTGGTTTCGAAGCGTCAATGACTTTTTGCAGCTCGGACACATATTCTGCATAGTTCATATATTCAAAAATATCCGAAAGGTTGAACCCGTCGAATCGAAGAGAAGCATGGGCACGCAGAGCTTCGAGAAGGTTCCCATGGAAGAGGATCAATCGGTCGAGATGGTCGCGGATTTTTTCAAAGTTTTCCTCGCGCAGGTAAAACGGCAGCGTTTTTCCGAAATTTCCGGTGAGTATGAATTCGAGATAAGGATTCTGATCCGTAGCCAATGCCGTCAGAGCATATTCGGCCCGTTCCAGAAGACGAGATGCGACATCCCCTTCGACATAGGTGAAAAATTCCGGATCCCGTCCGAGATACCCCATGATCTTGCGACTGAAAAAAATTCTGAAAAGCGCCCGCCACCGTCGATTATTCCACGTTTCCCGGTAAAAGGCATGACGTTGCGCCTCGCTTTTGTTTTGCATAAGATCGCAAACCACCTTCCTGCCGTGGATCATTGGCAAGACCATCTTTCTGAAATGCCGGAAATACCTTTCGAATTTGCCGCAATGGATCATTCCCTTGGCGATGATCCCGGGGTTGGCATCCCAGAATTGTCTTGAGAGCGGGGAAAGCCGGCCCCGGACCAGTCGGTAAGTCCTGTCCCTGGTAGTGCTTGGATTGACGCCAATAAATTGCAGAACTTCTTCATACGCCAGGCTCTGAAAAGCTGCCTTGCGCAATTCCAGACATGCCAGTTGCGTGGCGCTGATATCCACGGCAAGAACCATGGATGGCTTGGCGTGCAACAGGCTCAGGGTATTGTCACCGGCCGAAGCAATGGACAGATAGGCGCCTCCCTCCCGCACAGCCAGTGCCGGCAACAGGACATCGGCATCCTCCCAACAGTTGGCGTAACGGATGATGTCAAATCTCGCGCGCTGCTCTATGGTGTCGCGATCTTTCATGACATTTGCATGAAACCCCTTGATTCTGAAAACATTTGGATAAGGTGACAAACACTGATGCGCAATGCCGGGAGGTCATTTTTTTGTTTTGCGGCCGTATTTTATGTGCGCCTGGGTAAATTGGCCGGACGATAAAGCACCCATGATGGAGATTTCTCCGGCAAGGGCGACGGCGGCGCAAATCTCGGCAAATTTTCTGGCCGAACCCGATCCTGTGCAACCAAGCATCGCAAGGCATTCTTTTTGGGTCGGAAGCCCGGTGCCCCCGCCGATGGTCCCGACGATGAGATTATGCAGGGAGACCGAGATATACAAATCGCCATTATCGTCCAGGTCAAGTCGGGTAAGTCCGACTGAAGCTTCAGCAACACAAGCCGCGTCCTGACCACAAGCGATAAACATCGCCGCCAATCCGTTGGCGTAATGGCCCTGCACACCGATGGATCCTGTTTGAACGCCGCCAACAAAGGACATCTTCCAGTACTCCATCATCATCTCGGGCGTCGTATGCAGCATGCGTTTTATCAGGTTTCGGGGGATGACGGTTTCCGCAATGACTTTTTTCCCGCGGACCGACAAAAACGACAGCGCGGTGGCTTTCTTGTCGCCGGACATATTGCTTTCAACAAACCAGAGTTTGGGTTTGACAGGGCATTTTGCCACAATAAAACGGCATGCAGCTTCCGTGGCAATCGTCACCATGTTCTGGCCGGCGGCATCGCCGGTAGTGTATTCAAAATGAAGAAAGACATGGTTTCCTTCAAGGGTAACCTTCATGTCTTCCAAATGTCCGTGGGTCGTGGTTTTTTGTGCTTCTTCCCGCAAATTTTCAAAATGACGGATGACCCATACAATGAATTCCCCGGCCTGAATCAAATCGGCAAAGAGAAAGCCGGGCGCCCTCGAAACCCTTTCCGTCAGGCAAAAAGCCCTCACTCCGCCGCTGAGGCTCGCTATCTTGGCGCCACGATTATAGGATGCGATCAAAGCCCCTTCGGACGTTGCCAAAGGGACGTAAAAATCCCCGTGTGCATGGACGCCGTTGATCCTCAGCGGACCAATGGCGCCGACCGGCAATTGCGCGATGCCGATATAGTTTTCGATGTGGCTTTGAAAAACGCCTGGATCCTCTACCCGTTTCCGTCCGGTAAGGTACTCGAATCTTATCCCCTGCCCTTCGAGGATTCTAAGCCTTGTTTCCTGTGAAGGCTGGTCCGCCACGGATTCCCTTGGCAAGCTTGGCGGCAGGGGAAACTCATCCACCGTTCGCATTTGAAGTTGTACGGCGAGTTCGCCGGGATCCTTTCCCTGAAGAACCGATTTTATGGCACTTTCTGAAAATTCCCTGGAAACAGTCATGGTCTCTCCTGTATGCGAACCATTTATCTCACGTAAATATCGATATGTGGCTTTTGTCCCGCAAAAAGTGAAACACATTCCAACGCAATAGCTGGTTTTTTACAACATAACAGGTCATACCGATCAGGCAAGGACGGTGGAGTCTCGATTAAAAAATTGCCGCAACCGGGTTGGGACGGTCGCGGCAATTTTGCTGATACACGCATCGTTTATGAAATATTTTGCGGCAGAGGATTGCTTAGCTAGTATCCATCCGGAAATTCCGGATGGATACAGCGTAGTTTTTATATGGGAAACGAGCGATTTTTCGTTGTGGCAAGGAAATCAAGGGGTTGCGCGGAGGCGTACATCGGTACGCCGCACAAGCGAGCCTGCGGATTGACGCCGCCACGGCGGAAAAGGGCCGTTTCCGGATGAAAACTAGCTATGGCTGTCGGGTCACGTCAGCTCAAAACATTCATGATTTTTTCAGCAATGTTTCGAAATATCCTGCCTAACACAGAATCCGGTGCCGACACCACTAGCGGCACACCGGAGTCGCCGCCTTTGCGGAGGTCCAGGTCAATGGGGATTTTCCCGAGCAGTTGCAGACCGAACTCTTTGCTCAATCTTTCACCGCCGCCCTGGCCGAAAATCTCGATGGGCTCTTCAGAATGGCCACACAAGAAATAGGACATGTTCTCAACCAGGCCAACAATATGCAAATTGAATTTAGTGAAAAGGTCGATGGATCTGCGTACATCGGCCAGAGCTACCTCCTGAGGTGTTGTCACCATCAGCACACCTGCCGTCGGCAGCAACTGCGCCATGGTAATGGACGGATCTCCTGTCCCGGGTGGCAGGTCAACAACCAGATAATCCAGATCACCCCACAAAACCTGCCCTAGCAATTGGCTGATTGCCTTGGATACCAGCGGCCCACGCCAGACAACCGGTTGCCCTTTTTCGGTGACCATGCCCAGCGACATGATTCTAAGCCCGAACTTTTGCGCGGGAATTATCATCTTGTCCTGCCAACCCGGTGACTCACTGATTCCCAGCATCACCGGCACACTGGGGCCATAGACGTCCGCATCCAGAAGACCAACTTTGTTACCTTTTTGCTTGAGTGCAAAAGCAACATTTACAGCGATGGTGGTTTTGCCGACCCCGCCTTTGCCGCTGGCGACAGCCAGAATATGACGTACTTTTCTCAATCCAGGCATTGTGCTTTCCGGTTTTTTTTGCTCATCAGGCATGGCAATATCCCTGAAATAGTCTTATGCGACCTTTTCAATTGTAACCGCGCACATTTTCAGTTCCGGAACCTTGGCCATTGCGTCCAGACTATCGATGGTCAAATCATTTACCGCTCCGGAATGGAAAGTCGCAAAGACAGTCCCGTCCGGCACTCGGTCGGTAACTTGCGCGGTGATGTCGATATGGCCCCTGCGGGACCTAACCCGTACTTTGTCGCCATTGGCGACTCCTATCTTTTTCGCGTCGGACACGCTTATTTCCAGCAAGTCCTCCGGAGCCAGCCTGGACAGAGGCACGGATTTGTTGGTGTAGGACCCTGTGTGGAGATGATAAAGATCCTTTCCGGTTGTCAGTAAATATGGATATTCCTCATTCGGAACTTCTGCGGGTGCTTGATAGGCAGCGGGGAAAAAGTGCCCTTTTCCATCAGGCGTTTTGAAAGTTTTTCCCCAGAGAAACTCGGTTCCCGGATGGTCCGCCGATGGACAAGGTACTCTCAATCCCGCCGTTTCCAAACGTCCATGGGAAATGCCTCCATATGAGGGAGCCAATGCCGCAATTTCCTGCATTATGTCCTGTGGCCCACGATAGGGCATTGGATAGCCCATTCGGTCGCTCAGATCGCACAAAATTTCCCAGTCAGGCCGGCTTTTTCCCACCGGCTCGATAATTTTATCTACCTTTTGCACCAGACGGGAAGCACTTGTAAAGGAACCACTCTTTTCCGCGAAAGAACAGGCCGGCAGAACGACATCGGCCAGCATGGCCGTTTCGCTCAGAAACATATCCTGCACGACGACAAAGTCCATTGCCGTAAATACTTCTTGAATTTTCCTGAGATTGGGCCCGCTGCCCAGCGGGTTTCCTCCCATGACATAAAGACCTTTGATTCTTTCCTTTTCCAGAACCATGTCCGATTCGGTAAGCCCCGGTTTTTTTGAAAGGGGCACGCCCCACGCCTTACTGAATTTCTGGTTGACAACTTCGTCAGCGACAGGCTGCCCGCCAGGATAAATAGGTGGCAGGCAACCCATGTCCCCTGCTCCCTGCCCGTTATTCTGCTTGGCAATGCTGTTCACCCCGGTGCCTGCTTTGCCCACGTTTCCAGTGAGCAGCGCCAGGTTGCACAACCCCGAGACATTGTCCGTTCCATGGATATGCTGAGTAACGCCCATGCCATACAGAATGGCGGCCCTTGGAGCGTTGCCGTACAGCATGCCGGCGTCCTCTATGGTCTGGGCACGCACTCCGGTTATGGCTTCAACGTTTTCCGGAGTATAGTATTTTACCGCCGCTTGCAGATCATCGAACCCGACGGTTCTGGAAGCGATGAATTCGTCGTCTTGCAGTTGCCGATTCAAAATAACGTTCATCAGGCCGTTGATCCAGGCGATATCTGTCCCGATCCGCGGGCGGATCCAAACCTGACTGTAATCGACCAGATCTATTCGGCGTGGATCGACAACAATCAGCTTCAGTTTTCCTGCCTTGACCTTCTGTTTGACAAAATCAGCAAAAACCGGATACATCTCCGTAAGATTAAGACCGGCTATGAGAACAACTTCAGCTTTTTCAATAAGTGCCGGAGAGTTGGTCATGGCCCCCCCACCAAATGCACGACCCAATGCGACAGCACTGGGGGTATGGCAGAAACGGGTACAGAAGTCGACGTTATTGGTTCCGATGCAGGCGCGCATGAATTTCTGGAAAAGGTAATTTTCCTCATTGGTGCTTTTGGAGGACGCAATGCCGCCAATGGCGTCACTGCCATGTGCTTTCTTGATTTTCTGGAAATTTTCAGCAACTCTGTCCAGGGCCTCGTCCCAACTGGCCGCTATGAATTGCCCATTTTTTTTAATCAGTGGTGTTGAAAGCCTGTCGGCGCTGTGAACGAAATCGAATCCGAAGCGCCCTTTGACACACAGATGCCCCCGATTCTCGGCCCCCTCCTTCTCCACCCCATAGGCCCTTACCAGCCTGTTGCCCTTGGCCCAGAATTCGATCTGGCATCCGCCGCCGCAATGGGTACAGGTGGTCTGCACTTTCTTCACTTCCCAACTCCGGCCCTGAAAACGTGCCAGCTTTACCGTCAGCGCTCCGGTCGGACAGGCCTGCAGGCAGGCGCCGCATGAGGCACAATCGGTGTCAGCCAATGGCTCCTGTAACCCGGCATTAATCAGCAGTTCGGGTCCGCGGTTAGCAAACTCCAGAATCCGGCGATCCGTCACTTCGGCGCAGGCCCGCACGCAGCGTCCGCACAGGATGCAGAGATTGGGATCTCTTGCGATAACTTCGCTGGACTCCTCGATGGGCCGTAATTTTTTATTGACTGGAAACCGCGGAGAGCTGACATCCAGCGCATAGGCCAGATTCTGCAGTTCGCATTTTCCGCTATTTTCGCAGGTAAGACAATTGTGCTCGTGTTCCGCCAGGATCATTTCCAGGTTGACACGGCGCAACCGGCTGATCTCCTCATCTTCGGTGGTAACTTCCATGCCCTCGGTCACAACGGTGCAGCAGGATGGCACAAGACCCTTCATCCCCTTGACCCTGACGATACAAAGCCGGCATACCCCGACGGAACTCAATCCCTCCTTGTGACACAGGTGAGGAATGTTAAAACCGTTTTCTTCACAAGCGTTCAACAGCAAAGAGTTTTCTTTCGCCATGCATGGCTGGCCATTAATTATTATCTGAATCATATTTTCAGCCTTTGATTGTCAGGAAACGATGATGGCATCGAACTTACAGGCATCCTTGCACAAACCGCACT